>CAYUIK010000062.1:0-1822 GCA_964444805.1 uncultured Acholeplasmataceae bacterium
ACTTTTGACGAACGAATCGATAGCACCTCGAGCGACAGTGCCTTTGAGATTAAAAAACGCACGACCGATCGGATTGAAGTCTTCGACGTAGCAAGACAAAAAGAAGCCGACGTCGTCGTCGACCCGAGTCTTTCCCTGATCGTCTCTGGCCCGCTCTACCTTTTTCACCGCGGCTTGCATGCCTATCAAGCTAAAAGCGATAACAATCGAACCGTCATCGATCAGACCTTGATTAGAAGCGTCGGTTTCCTGTCTAGAGACGACTTACGCACGCGAGGCGGTGGCGCGGGTCCAAGCTTCGAAACACCGGATGCGCAATGTCTTGGTACGCACGTGTTCACATATGCCTTCGGAATCCGAGGAAACAAGGATACGCCGGCTTCTCTCTATCAGCGTGCACTTCTCTACCGCCGGCCGCCACGGATTTTACCGGGCTATTCCGAAGAGCAATCCAAATCGATCTTCAGCTTGGAAAATCCCGATGTCATCATGACATCGCTCAGACCTCTAGAACATCATATGATCGAGGTTAGACTTTGGAACCCGCTCGATGATGACCTGTCCTTTCCAATCGTTTCCCCGCATGAACACGATGACATCGTCGAAACGAGAATGGACGGACATCCCATTGGTCCTTATGATGGTATGATCCGGATGAAAGCCCACGCGATCAAGACGATTCGAATCGTCCGAAATTCTAGCAAAAATAGGACGTGATTTTCCCATTACGTTTTCCGGACTATCCTGATGAAATGGAACCGGGCACTCGAGATTTGTTCTCGAATGCCCGGTTTATATATCAAAACAGGTAATCGCCGATCAGACGTATTTCCCAGCTTCATGATCGACATAGACCTCGACATTCGGATGCTTTCGCAATGCCGATGCCGGCATATCCTCGGTAATAGGACCCTGAATAAACGCCTTGACGGCATGTGCCTTGGCCGGTCCGATCGCGACGAGAATAATGCGTTTGGCACGCATGATATCCTTGATTCCCATCGTCATCGCGTGTGTCGGGACATCTTTCAATGAATCGAAATTACGAGCATTGTCGAGCCGTGTCTGCCGATCGAGTTCGACAACGTGTGTCCTGAGATCGAACTCGGTTCCCGGTTCGTTGAAACCGATATGTCCGTTCTGTCCGATGCCAAGCAACTGCAGATCGATTGGTTGCCGGTCGAGAAGAGCATCGTAACGCCGGCACTCTTCTTCCTGATCATCGGCCAACCCATTGGGAATATGGTGGATGGATGAATCCCCATCGATGTGGTCGAACAAGTGTTCATTCATGTAGCGACGATAGCTCTGTTCGTGTTCGGGATCGAGTCCAACATACTCATCCAGATTGAATGTCGTGACCGTTTTATAACTCGTATGTCGCTTTTTGTGGTCTTGAACGAGTGTCCGGTAAATGGCAATCGGCGTTGAACCAGTCGCGAGGCCGATCGTCGCTTCCGGATTTTTCTCCACGGTATCAATGATTTTCCCGGCGACAGCCTTTTCGATCGTCTGTTTGTCCGGATACTTAAATAGTTTCATATGCGCTCCCTCATGTCTTTTTTTCACACCCATTATACTCCGAAACGTGCGTATAGACAAGCACGAGGACGCAAGCTGCGCATTTCGTTATATTCCTAAAAAAACAAATAAAATCCACAAAAAGAATATAACCGCCTGTCGATCACATCATCGGAAACGATCGCAAAAAAATCACGAGCGAAACGCTTAAGCACGGCGACAAGATACACAGTGAGAACGAACTCAAGGAAATCTACTCCGTATCGCACATGACCGTCGTCAAGCGCTCAACAATCTCCTT
>CAYUIK010000063.1:0-18556 GCA_964444805.1 uncultured Acholeplasmataceae bacterium
TTTTTTTGTTGGAATATTATTCGTTTTCCTGGTTGAACACTTCGACGACGACAACGGAAAAACCAGCTGTGAAAATCGGCACCTGAGCCAAAACTTCCAAATATCTCGGCATCAGGTGATCCGGTCCCATGATGTATTCCACGGCATCGGCATAACCCATACCCGATCCCGCAACCTGAAGCGCTTCATAAACCGTCAGGTTGTAGAAACCCGCCAGATAGGCGATGTTGACCGCTTCCTGCTGCGAGAGACCATAGCCCATCGCCTCACCGACCGCCCCGAGGAACGCATCGGTTTGCGAGAGGGATCCGACAGGGAAAAGGAAGTTGCCGTCCACGACACGCGGATCGGTTGGCGCACTGAGAAAGTCGAAGGGACGTTCGATCGTTTCAAGTCCGAGCGCATCGGTTAAAGAAAGACGCACTTCCGCTCCTGTTGTCGGATTCAGCTCATCGTCCAACGCACCCTTCGAAGGTTCGGTCAGCATGATGAAATTGATCATCTGCGACGGCAAACCGCTAATCGGGTTGATGATATCCTTGATAATCGATTTACCCAATGGTGCAATGTTTTGTTCGATCGAACTCTTGAGTTGTAGGGCAACGAGCGACATGGCATACGCCTTGAACCATCCTTCTTCACCGGAAATCCAATTGTTGATCACAGTCTCGTTGTCGATGAAAAGTGTTGGATTGGCAATACCGTCACCCTGTTTGTTGTCAACGAAGTGAATCGCGGCACCACCGCTTTGTCCGATCAAAGAATGCGTAATCGAAATTCCCGTACCACCATGAAGGTATACGCTGTTCGCCCATGAATCATAGATTTCGACATGGTCGATATCCATATATACGGGTTGATCGAGGACGTCATCTACCGTGCCGTAAGCATTATCGGTAAAAGCGATCAACGTGAAACCAACGCGTATGTTTTCAAAACGGCTCGTACCGTTTCGCACGATAATCCCGTTATAGCCACCGGAGTTCTCGCTCATCAACTGTTCCTGACTCGCAATCTCTTCCGCACTCAGGCCATAGTTGATCGATGGCGTAATGGTGTTGCCGATCACGGTAAGGTTATTGATCGAAAGACTGTTGTCGTTCAAACCGGTTTTTTCAGCATCGAAGACGTCATAATAGAAGATACCCGTTTGGACGTTGATGATCTCGAAGGATTGTGCGTATCCGAGTGTGCCTGAACCGCTGTTGGCGTTCATCTTCGGCAAGTCGGACCCGTCGATGGTCATATAGTTGCCTTGAATGACGATTTCATCACCCGATGTGCCGTGATCGAGTCTACCATAGACGTTCCCATAGTAGTTTCCGGTCCCGGGGTTGCCTCTGAGGTTGAGCGGTGAACCATCTTCGTTCATCTGAGCGGGTGCCAACTCGGCTTCGATATTTCGATGAATGTTAATCGTCTGAACAGCGAGATCACTAAAGAGACTTCTGAAGTCGTTGTTACCGAAGGCATTATGAGCATCGTTGACCAAAAACGTGAATTCAAGGTCTGAGACCTGCATCAAATTGGCCTGATAACGCGGTCTTACGCGTAGTGTGAAGGTCTGTCCTTCGGCTTCCGGTGTAAACTGCATCCGGTTGTTTTCAAACGCCACGTATTCGCTAAGTTCATTCGCTTCAAGCGGTGTCGCCTCATCGCCACGATAGAAAACGTAATCGAGCAGCACGTCATCGAGCTCGACGCGTTCGCCCTGATTGTCATTGATGCGAAGGTCCAATTCGAAGGCGTTCTGATATCCGACATAATACGAATCCTCGGTCGACTTCAGGTAGTTGTCACCCGTCGATTCGGAAAGATACGTGCCAATCGATGAACCGAAACCGAATTGCTTGATATTCGAAACGACGCGTCCTTCATAGAGGAAGGTTTCCTCGTCGTCTACGGTCATCTCAAAACGGAAGTTTCCCGGTTCATCACCGATCGTGAGCGTGTTGCCGGATGCGAGTAAAAAGGATTGTCCTTCGCTAATCTCAAACGCATAGCGTTCCGAAAAATGGTAGGTCATGTTCGTGTAGAAAATGTAGCGTTTGGTCATCTCGCCACTGATTTCAACGTCTTCAACAATAAAGTAATCGTAGATGGCAACACCCGTGACTTCCCCTTCGATCTCGGTATCGACCGAATAGAAGACGACATTCGAATAAGGTCCGGTCAAATGGTTGACATCATCACCACGAGCTCGGAGGGAAACACCGTGGACGCCCGGTTCGAGTAGCGTTGAAAAGGCGGAATAGAGCGCATGTCCTGCAGGAATCACGAGTACGTGTAAGTCCCCATCGACAAGGACATCGAGCGCATCAACGTAATAACTGACGCCATCGATCATGAACTGATAGTCCAGTGGTCCGAATCCATTGATCTCGGCCGGATCGATGATCCAGGAAATCGTGAGATCGTCTTCGGCTGAAATCACAAGGTTCGTCGGTTGGGCGAACGCATCCAAGGCTTCCCACTGGGCATAGACGGTGCTCGAATGCTCGAAACTCGAAAAGAGCATATCTTCGATCGCATATTTCGTCCCACCATCGGGCTGGTCGAACCACCCCAAAAAGACGTGTCCGGGCTTGTCGAGCTGCCAGATCAAAGAATCTTCGGTGACGACCTGATCGCCTGACTCCTGTGTCTTCGAAGCGATGTATTTGATCGCTCCGCCATCGACAAACGTGATGGTCTGGATGCCTTGGACATAGTAAACGGCGCGGACGGTGACGCTTTCTTTGAGATTCGTCAGATTCGTACGATCCCAACGAGCCTGATAGTCCTCATCACCAATGATGATTTCCGGAAAATCCTCGGTATAACTGTCATTGTAGTAGAGCGGATGCTCCTCTAGGATGACATCACCGGATCCGCCGGCACTACTCGGATCCTGCACGAATGTAACGGTAAGAATCAAACGCATATAATGGATCTCGACATCGATCATGTCCTCGAGCAGATAGAAATCTTCCGGATCGTGATAGATCGTGTCATCTTTGACGAAGTAATCGAACGCATAGCCTTCGAAATCGACGATTGGCGTGAAAAGCGGGTCATCGGCGACAGCGCCAAAACTGTAGGAAATCGGCTCGCCATCGCTTTCGGTCATACCCGTATCAAGGTTCTCACGCTCGAAGACATAGCTGCCACTGGCATCGATCAACGGGACGTATTTCGCATAGAGATAGGCTCCATCGAGCATCATCGTTGACTGCGGCCCGAAAGATACGGCCGATCCACTGTAATCCTCTTGTTCATACCAACCCGCAAAAGCATGGTCCGTCAGGGTCGGTTCTTCTTGTTGACCGATCACGCTCGCATAATCGGCCTGCAGTACGCGCAAGGATTCTCCGTTTGCAAATGAACCTTCACCGGCATCAAAGGTAATCGAGTAAACGACCGGAACGATGATGGCGTGAACCGCCAGATCTTCGGTGACGTGGGAGAAATCCGTATCCCAGGCTTCAAAGAGATACCCCTCTTCGACATGAACGTCCGGTGCAATGGGATTCGATCCGTATTCGACGTCGAAACTGGCAAGCAAGACGCCGTTATGGTCATAGAAGTCGACCGTGAAAATCAAGATCCGGTAAACGACCAAAATTTCGGTATTTTCGGTGACGACAAAGGTCGAAAGATCCTCGGAATACCCGATGAACGCATACCCTTCCTTGCTCGGTTCTTCTGGAACGTCGATCAATTGGCCATGCGTAACCGTTTGCTCGCTATAGATCGTTCCCCATTCGTCCTTGATGACGACATCATAGGTCAGATCTTCATAGATCGCGATCACTTCCATGTCACGCGTAATCTCCGAGAAATCGGTAACGCTCCACGAACCGATCTTTCCTTCGATCTCCGGGACATCGGGAATGAGAACGAGTTCTTCACCATGAGCGACTTCCCGCGACTGAATGATCTCGGCACCGACGTAGAAGTCGACCGTATACAAAAACGGATCGAAAGCGAAAAAGAGGGTAAGGTCCTCTGCGGGCATGATCGTACCCTCATAATCTTCGATCAACGTCTCGTCCAAATACCAGGCATCGAATGCGTGTCCTTCTCTTGCGAGATCGGGCAATTCCAAAGGTGCCCCAAAATCGAGCATGTGTTCCTCATAAACGCCTTCATCAACGTCTACCAGCGTCAATTGATAACGGTTGACTGACCACTTCGCATAGATCGTTCGATTCCGATTGAGTGGTTTCTCGGGATCGAAGGACTCGGTGAGCGCTTCGTCTTCATACCATCCGACAAAGGTATGGCCTTCTTTTACGGGTTCTGGCAACTCGTTGAACACGTGTCCCTGAACGACGTTCTCATAGGGGATGGGCGCACCACCGTTGGTCTCGTAATTGAGCCGGACATAGATCTCGTTGCATGCCGCTAGGCCAAGGGTAAATACGATGAGTAAAATACCCGTAATCCATACTCTCTTATTCATTTTTTACACTCTCCTTGTTTCTAATCTGGGACGATGACGTCGTCCGGCGTTTTGAACCAAAGGATGATCTCCGTTTGATTTTTCGTATGATCATCCCAAATCTTGATCGTTACGGTCTGGCCGATCGCCTGTGTGTCGTAATAGACGTAGACGACTTGGGCCTGCTGGTCGATCTGAACTTGCATGCCCCGGTTGTTCGAACTGGCTTGAATATCTCCTTGGGCCTCTGCGGGTTCGATCACATATTCGACTTCATAGACATTATGTCGTTCCGTGACGATTCCCGTGACATCCTTGAAACGCTCACCATCCATGTTCTCTTCGTCGTAGTCGGGAATTAGAATCGCATGGACGGGGACCGAACTGCCTCCTTCGGGAAGCGTACCGAAAACGGCGATCGCCATGATCGATAGAACACTGAACGTCAGTACGGAAAACAATATGAGTTTACGATTCAAGCGAACACCTCCTAAAATTCGATATCCATGAAATAAGCTTTGAGAAAACTTTGGAACAGATGGAGTCGAACGACGAGGAAGACCGCGGCGAGTCCGAGAAGAATCGTCCATGCCAAAGCATTGACGAAGACGAAGAGCAGAGCCGACAGTCCGCCAAAAAGAAAACTTAGAACGAAGCCGTTGCGAATCGACTGACCGATATTCTTATTGCTGCTCAATGATCCGGTTGCTGCATAATCGCTCAGCTGCGGATCCAAAAGGTCGATTTGAAACGACCAGAGAATATGTCCGCTATTGATCAGGACGACAAAGACGAACAATAGGGCGATATGCACCTTTGGAAAGACCGGAAGCGCCCACATGAACAGCACGAAGCTGAGCGCGATGATGACGATTGAAAACGTCAGATTGAAAGCGATCTTAGCCCACGCCATCTTGGTCGTATCGCTCGGTGCCGTCTTGAAGAGCACGAACTCGCCACCCTCGGTGGAAATCGCGCTGGCAGACGCCGTATTGGCCGCGGTCACGATCAGGAGTGCGATGAAAACATTGAAAACGAGGACGAGCTGATTCCCAAACGTACTGCGATTCATCCCCATATATATATAGTTCAATACATACATGAAGAAGGGTAGGGTTAGAAGAATCGCATAGTTTTCGAGCAATTCGTTCGTACTTCGCCGCGCGATCAAGAGTTCTTTCCGTAAAAACGTCATAAAAATATTCTTTCCGGCTTTATTATCCTTACGGTGGATGCGTTCTGTTGCGGTTTCATGCGCCGTACTAGCGAGCTTGAAATAGAGCGGTCTCGCCCCAAGAAGGATCAGAGCGAGAAGCGAGAAAACCGTAACGAGAAGAACGACATAATTGAAAAAGGGATCCATGCCATAAAGAAGTTTTCCAATGTTGGTGAAGATCAAACCGTAGTTCGCGCTTTGTTGCATGAACAGCGTAAGCGAAATGATAAAGGAATGATAGAGCTGAACGATGCGAATCGGCGTCGGAATGTCAGAAATGACACCTCGTACCAGGACGAACGCGAAAAGGATGGACAAGACGACGAGAAGAAAGGCGATGCTCGGATGGTTCTTGAGATAGCTCTTGATAAAGATCAGCGGCATCGAAAGAAGTGCGGCAACCGACACGGTCAAAAGCGGTAGAAGAAACAGCATCGGAATAATATTGATATAGTAGAGGATCATGATCTCATTGATGTATCCGAACGCGATGAGTACGGGAATGAGCAAGTACAAATTTTTGATGAACTCGCCGATATAAAATACGGCGAGTTTACTCATGAAGACTTCGTCGTTTTTCGCCGGAAGCGACAGCAAAATCGCATTTTCGCGACTCAAGTAGAGATCCGTCATGAGCTTACTCGTCGCCGATACGATTCCGAGTCCTTGCGTAATGATTAAAACAAAGATCATGAAATAGTGGTTGACCGGGATATAGAGCATATCCGCGATCACGTGCAACACGAGTGTCATGACAATGCTCAAAATCGTGATCACGAGCAAACGAAGAGCAATACCGGCGAAAAATCGCTTATGGTCTTCGATCCTGAGATTCATTCGATTGCTCAATTGTAACCGTATCAAGACGCCGATGCGTTTTAGCATGATGCATATCTCCTATTGTTCGAGTTGGACTTGACGGACGTTTTTCATGTAGAGCTCTTCGAGCGACGTCCCTTTTTGTTTGAGTTCTTCGAGCGCATATATTCCAACGAGTCGTCCGTTGTTGATGATGGCGATACGATGACAGATCTTCTCGACGACTTCGATGACGTGACTCGAGAAAAAGACGATATTCCCCTTTTCGGCGTGCTCTCGCATCGATTCCTTGATCTGATAGGCACTCGTCGGATCGAGTCCGGTCAAGGGTTCATCGAGAATCCAGACGTCAGGCTGATGGATCAGGGAAGCGATGACCACGAGCTTTTGTTTCATGCCGTGCGAATAACTCTTGATTTCCTGGTCGAAGGCATGTGCGAGATTGAACTGTTTCAAGTATTTGTCTAGTCGTTCTTTTCGGTCTTCCACACTCACGTGGTAAAGGTCGGCGACATAATCGATGTATTCGCGACCGGTGAGCTTCTCGTAGACGGCGTGATTGTCGGAAACATAACCGATGCGCAGCTTCGCTTCCAAAGGCTGTGTCTTGATGTCGTAACCACAGATCTCGATCTCGCCTTCGGTAATCGATTGAATACCGACAAGACTTTTGATCGTAGTCGATTTCCCCGCGCCATTATGTCCGAGAAAACCAAAAACCTCACCCTTGTGTACCTCGAGTGAAAAATCGTCGACCGCTTTATCTTTGGCGTTCCCATAACGCTTGGAAAAATGACTGATTCTAATCATATCGGTACTCTCCGGATTCATAGGTTCGTGCAAACTTCGTTTGCCGAGCATCTCTTTGAGACGCATGTGCTCCTTGATGCGTTCGCGTTGTTTTTGATGCAAGCGATGATGCCTTTCGACTGTCACTTCAATCGTATCATAGACGACCCACATCATGAACATAAGAAAGATAAACGTAAGGTAATAGATGATCTGGAACAGATAGTAGAAGGTCAGCTCCAAGCCCCATAGATCGAGTTCGAGCGTATAATTGTATTGCAGTTTTCGAGCGCCGAACAGATCGGTTAAAAAGTCCGAGTAGGTGAAGAAATAATCGACATTCGCGCCATAATTTCGAAACCACGTATTGATGATCACGACGAATATGAAATAGATCGTAAAGATGATGATGGCGTGGATCATGTGCTTAAGTTTCGGTTTCGAAAAAGTATGGAGTATGACAGCCAGAAGCGGAATGATCAAAGCGTAGAGATGATTGTATCCGAAATGAACGACGGAAAGTCTAAAAAAATCCTGACTGTAATTCGGTAATATGATCGCGGCGATCGCCCCGATCACATTGGCGAAATAAGCGAAATAGAAGACGCTCTTGATCCGAAAAGGGATCGCGATAACGAGGAGAATCACGGCGGTATTACAAAGATGCAACGGTAAGCCGTTCAGTCCCGTTCGACGCAAATAGAAGTACTGAAAGCATGCAGCAACCGCGAGAAACGTGACCAAGAGATCCTTGGTTGTTTGACTCTTTTTTCGAAACAAGTAAAAGAGTCCAATGATCAAAGCGAAGGGAAAGACGATGACGAAGAGATGCGTCAACGTGAAATCCTTCGGTACTTCGCCATAATTGCCGAAAAGGTGGTAGAGGAATCCAAGCGGCATAACGGCAAACGCCGAGAGAAACAAGGTGAGTGCCATGTTTATGATATCGCGTCTAACAAACTTAATCCGCTCTTCCCTTAAAACACGAAGATGCAGCAACATCAAAACACCGAACAGCAACGTCTCGATCGAAAATTGCAGCGCACGCGCTGAAAAAATCGATTCATACGCACCAGCAAAGGCGATCACGTGGGAGCGGAAAAAAAGAACATTGAGGATAAATACGAGCGGACCGAGGAACCCAAGCAACGCCTCTACTTCCCGCTTCGGATGAAAGGACACAGCGATCGCCCCAGTGATGAACAGCACGGTCATCCATCGCAAAATAAGCATAAAAAACGTTTTATAAGGCGAAAAGAGCCATGTCGTTTCAGCATCGAGATCGGTCGTGATATCGATCAAGAAAATGTTGAAGGTCTGATCGATCGCATCACTTGAAAACAGTCGAATAAGATAGACTGAAAACAACAAAAACGTAAGGACAGCGAGCGTTGTCCGACGAGAAAAATTTCTTCGATTCGCCAGATAGATGACGCCAACCGTGACGATCAGCGTTAAAACAAGAATGATGACGCTTTCCATGATGCATCGAACCTTTCCATGCACTTCAACTTATACTATTATAGCACCAAATCGAACAAAACACCACATGAAATTTTGTATCTGGTCATAACCGACGCGCGCGAACGAAAAGAGTCAAAGGAACGCCGGAATCATTTAAGTGCGTAAATTGTTCGGAACGATCGGTTGTCGATTCGACGATCACTTCAATCGCGAAGCCGGCATCGATCAAACCGTTGATCAAATCCGCGAACGTATAGGAGTAACTCGCAAACGGATGCGACGCATAGACGTGTTTCGCCATGTAATACATGCCGTCGCTTTCCACCCACGGTTCTTTTCTATTATAGTCGTTGACGAGATTTCGCGGATGCGTCTTTTCGTAGTTCGCTTCGCCCGGAATCGCAACCATATTCATGATCGGGTGTATGTCTTCAATGAGAAGAAACCCACCTGTTTCAATCGTTTGAGCGATCCTCTTGAATAATCGATGGAGATCATCGAACCATGTGAGGCTACCCACGGTCAGAAACCCGACATCATATCGTTCATTTGTCTTCAATTCGAGCATGTCCGCTTGAACGAAACTTGCTTCAACGCCGAGTTGATCGCTCACCTGATTGGCAAAATCGACCATATTTGCGGCGATATCATAACCAACGGCCTGCTTGAAACCAAGGCTTAAAGCGGAAATCGTCTCGCGCCCATTGTTACAACAAAACTGTGCGAGGCTGCGGTCTTGTTCGACGAGCGTACCCAATTGCCGTTTCATCGTTTCCGACAAAAAAGCACGCGGGTCATGTTTCAGCTGTTCGTAAAGACGTTCCAGATCTTTTGGATCGACACGATCAAAAGCCTGTTCCCACGCCAACTTGTTGTTATCACGCTCACGCTTCATGTTCGCTTTTCCTTTGCAAGAATCGGCAAGCTCGCAGCGGCGATCGCTTGTCCGACGCGTCTTTCCGTTTCGCCGGGAATAAGGAGCTCGATCGGGTCATCCATGTAGTCATTGAGCACTTTTTTAGCTTCTTCCACGATGATCTGTCCGCCCTGCCCGGATGTGACGCGGCCTAGAATCATGACCGTTTCGATCTCGTAAAACGTTTTGTAGTGCAGGATTCCATAACCGAGATACGTACCGATCGAACGAAAAATGTCCTTTGCGCGCTCATCGCCCTGTTCGAGTAGATCCTGTACGACTTTGAGCTTTTCCGCCGGATAGAGACCATCCTCGAAGGTAATTCGGGCTCTTTTTGCCAACTTGATCACGGCATCCTGGGAAAAGTACTTGACACCGCAGCCATAGTCACCGGACCATTCGTCGATCATGGCATCCGGATTGTCATCGATCGGTACGAAGGCGAGTTCGTTGAGCCATCCGGTAACCGATCCTTCATAATCGATGTATCCGGCCGCTTCGCTCGTCCCCATGGCAATGCCAAGAATACGCGTCTTGTCATAGGACATCGACCCCGCAAGCGCAGTTACGTCACCGTCATTCGCGACGACCAACGGTACGTCTTTGATTTGCTTAGCAGCATCGATGTAGATGTTTTTGATTGCTTTTTGATCCTTGACGTTCATGAATAGGGATGCCGCCATCGCTTTGTTATCGATATAGATCCCAGCTGAACTGACGCCGATCGCATCCACGCGAGGCATTTTAGACGCCGCACGACGAAAGGAATCGAGGATGCCTTCCCGGTGATACGCGAGGTCCGTTTCCAGTTTGGGATGCCAGACGACTTCTTCGCTGTAGATGGTTTTTCCGTTCACAACAGCCGAGACCTTGCGGTCGCTGCCTCCGGCATCGAATCCGATTCGATAGCCATCGAGGTGTCTACCAATTTTTTTCGGTCGCTCACATGCCTCCGGCATATGTTTTGCATCCCGCCATTCAACGACGAATTCCTTTTCATAGATCCGACTCATGAATTCAGCGTCAAACGCACGTTTTCCGCCTGGACGGTATAGCGACTCAAGGTATGCTCCGATCCGTTTGGGTCCGGAAAATAGAATACGGTATCCTCCCTTGATCCACAAAAGACTCTTGACGAGTCGCTCGATATAAAAACGATTTTCGCGGTCGTGTTCACTATCCGCGAACACGTCTGTCGAAAAAACGGCTCGTTCATCATTCGGTCGTTCGATTGCGATTATGACGTTTACACGTTCGGCAGCGCGAACGCGCGTCATGAATCGCTGGTTTTCAATGACACTTGGCCGAAAATTCGAATCGAGTACCGGTATATGTTTCATTTTTGAGTGCATCTGATCGCACCTGCTTTCTCTTGATTCGGATGCATGCGCATCTACCTGTTATTTTACTACACTTTGGATCGATTCGATAGAAAAAAGTCCGTTCGATCCAGCCGATTGAATGCCTTGTATCCGCTCACGTCTGTATCTTCTATCAGCCAAATCGGGTAAAAATCGGTGTTTCGTGGGATTACTCGATCGCTTAACCGCTTACATTTGCAAATCCTTTGTTTCACCCCGTCCAATCGACTATAATGAACATACTTCGCATAAAGGAGAAACCATTTATGAAGAAAATCATACTCGTATTCATATTGTCATTTACTGTACTCGGACTCGTCGCCTGCGACGACGATGACACGCTTCGCGTCGCCATGGATTTAATCTACCCCCCGTTTGAAACGGTCGATCCGAATAATAATCCGGAAGGCATTTCCGTCGATATCGCTTACGCGTTCGGAGAATATTTGGGCCGAAATGTCGAAATCGTCAATACCGATTTTCAGTCGATCATTCCTGCGCTGCGTTCGGGCGAGGTTGACATCGCAATCGCCTCCATGAGCATTACCGAAGACCGCAAGACATCCGTTGACTTTTCCAATCCCTATTTCTACTTCAAGATCCTATCGCTACTCAACAAGGATTTCGCCACGGAAAACGGTCTCGATGAGGATTCGACGATCGAAGATCTACTCGAAATCGATGACGTCAGGTACATCGGTATCGTATCCCAAGTTTCCGCATCCATCCCCGAGTCCTATGGTAAAGACGTCATCGAAGCGACCGAACTCGGCACAGCGATCGAAAGCGTGGCTCAGGGTACCGCTGATGTCCTTTTGATGAGTGCCAACCCGGTATTGGATGGACACAAGGCGAATCCGAACACGACATCGATTCTCTGGGATTCTTTCGTCTCCAGTCCGATCGGTATGGCGACGAAAAAGGGAAACACTGGGCTCATCGCCGAGGCCAATGCCTTCATCGAAACCTTTCATGATGATGGCGGCCTCTATGATCTGTTGAAAGAACGCTGGGACGACATACTTTTCGAAAGACTTGGACGTTACGGTTTGGATTTCTATATCAATGAATAGGAAAACAGCCTATATCTTTGCGGTTCTGACACTCATTGCCTTTATGACATTTATTGTCTATCGTCAGGACAGTGGCTTTTCCTTCCAATCCTTTCAGGTCTTTCGGCGGATGATCCTGATCGGTATCGGAAACACCATCTACGTTTCACTGATCGCACTTGCCGGAAGTCTAATCCTTGGTTTTGTTTTCTATCTGTTATCGATCTCGAAATCACGGTATTTCAACGCCCTCGTCGACCTTTTCACGGAGATTATCTACGGTACACCTTTACTCGTTTTGATCATCATCATGGCGTTTTTGATCGGTCCGGCATTCAATGCCTTCAATCGGAATGTCATGGGTTTCAGTGCGCTCGTCATCTACATGACACCCTACATGAAAAACGTATACAAATCGGCTTTTTCCAGTATCTCAAAAGAACAATACATGGCGATGGATCTCTTCGGTTTCACATCGTATCAAAGGTATCGCTATATCATCATTCCCCAGGTCATTCGCATTCTTATGCCGCCGTTGATGAACAATTTTTCGATGATCATCAAAGGTAGTGCGCTCTTAAGCGTGCTCAGTTTCAACGAACTGTTTTTCGCGATTCGTGTTACGCAATCGAAATCTTTCGCCTTCGTTGAAGGATACCTCTTAATGTGGATTCTCTATCTCCTGATTACGATTCCTCTCTCTCAGGCTACCCGCATCATCGAAAGGAAGTGGGCTCTATGACCATCGAACTCGAACACGTCTCACACGTCTACGACGTGGAAGTCCTGCATGATTTAGACCTTAGACTCGAAGGTTATCGTTCCGTCGCCCTGATCGGCGTGTCCGGATCAGGAAAATCAACGTTGATCCGGCTCATGTCCGGACTCGAGATCCCGGGATCGGGAAGCATTCGGATCAACGGTTCATCCGTTCGCGATGACAGCTACCGCAAGCGCGTCGGTTTCGTTTTTCAAAACCACAATCTTTTCCCCCACCTAACGCTGAAAAAAAACATCACGCTGATTCTCGAAAAGACGCGGAACATGAATAGAGAAGACGCGGAAAAAACGGCGCTTAAATACCTTCACATGCTCCATTTGGATGATCAGGTCGACAAACTGCCAAAAAACGTATCGGGCGGGCAAGCACAACGTGCGTCGATCGCGCGGGCGCTTAGCCTCGATCCCGACATCATCTTTCTCGATGAGCCCACGTCATCCCTAGATCCGATACTCACACACGAGGTGCTCACCGCCGTTGAAGAACTACGGGGGCTTGGCAAACGGTTCATTTTCGTCACGCACGTCATGAGTTTCGTCAAGGACTTCGCGGACTATGTCGTTTTCATGGACGATGGGCGAATCGTCGAGCACGGATCACCGACAATCCTCGACAACCCGAGCAGTCCGACGCTGAATGCGTTCATGAAACGCGTACGATGACAATGGTCTTTTGATCATTGTCTTTTTTTATTCTAAATTTTTGAGTCCGTCAAAGAGTTCGTTGAAGCTCTTTTCTGTTTTGCATCGTCCGTACGAAAGATTTTTGTTTTCGCCGAATGCGGCAAGAAAACACTTCGTAAGTTCTTCAACGGTCTGTTCGAGGCTCGTCATGAACTGGGTGTAGACGAAGTCATGGGTCTTGCTGTTGGAATCGTAGTGCGCCTCGATCAGCCCTTCGGTAATCTGGTCGAGCGGATAGAGTTTAAGATGAAGCAGTTCATGACAGATAACCTCTTCGAGATTCTCGTGTTTCGGATGGATACCGTTGATCATGAGAACCGCTTTCCGGTCGTCACAATCGATTTTGATGTCCCCCGTTTTCGCGAAACCGGGATCGGTTACCCAGTCGAGTTCGATGCTCCACGGTTCATTTAGCCGCAGAATGTCGCGCCATTTGTCGACGAGGCGCGCTGCGTGTTTCGAATCATATGTCATCCGATCTTCCTCCAAATAAAAGGAGTGGCGCATGGCCACCCCTGATTACAATGCTTGAAAGTAAAGTTGTGAGAGAGAGAACGCGACGATTAAGTAAATGATTCCGATGATGAGTATTTCTAGCGCATAGGGAATCATTTTTTCTTTTTCGCGCTCCTTCGCATAGTCGTAATAGGTCGGATACGTCTTTCGATGCTGTCTTCTCGTCTGTTTGACACTATAAACGAAAATCATGAAGATCTTCGAGGCATCGGTAACTGCCATCAATCCGACTAAAAACATGATCAGTCCGACAACGAAAAAGGCATTGGACATGTCTTTGAGCGTATAGGAGTTGTCAAAGAGCGTCAAGTGGATGATGAAGACCAAAGTGAGACTGATCCCGAGCGGATACAAAATCCGTTTCATCAAATACCCAACTCTTTCTTATAACCGGCGAGTTCCTCGTCATTGGCATAAATGAAGTGTCCGGGTTTGATTTCATGCAGTGACGGTCCCTGTTTCGAATAGTCGTGCATGCGCGGATCATAAACGATTCGTTGGCGCGTTCTTTCATGGATCGGGTCGGGGAGAGGGACGGCAGACAACAAGGATTTCGTGTACGGATGAAGCGGATTGGCGAAGAGTTCTTCTTTCGTCGTCAATTCGACGAGCTTGCCATAATACATGACGGCGATCCGATCACTGAAATACTTGACGACCGAAAGGTCATGGGCAATAAACATGATCGTAATACCGAACTCATCCCGTAGATCATTTAGCAGATTGATGACTTGAGCCTGGATCGAGACATCCAATGCACTAATCGGTTCATCGGCGATAATGAATTGCGGCGATACCGCGAGTGCGCGGGCAATACCGATACGTTGGCGCTGTCCACCACTGAACTCGTGGGGATAGCGACTCGCATGTTCGCGCACGAGACCGACGGTCTCGAGCATCTCATTGACACGATCGTTGATCACCTGTTTATCCTTGATGTTCGCGATCCGAAGCCCTTCGGCGATGATCTCCTTGACGACCATACGGGGGTTGAGCGATGCGATCGGATCTTGAAAGATCATCTGCATGTTCTTCATGTGTTCCTTGTCTTCGAGTCGGGTCTCTTTCTTGCGGATTTCGATTTCTTCTTTAAGCGTATCAATCCTTTTTTCCGCTTCATCGTGCAAACGCTTGATCTCGGATTCGTTGTTCGATCCGGTTTTCAGCTTTGCAATCTCGTCTTTGGTATTCTTGCGGATCTCTTTGATCTCATTTTTGAGTCCGAGGTATCCGGCCGAGATGCGCTTACCGAGAAAATAGACTTCACCATCGGTTGGTTCATAGAGTTGGATGATCGTACGACCGGTCGTCGTTTTGCCACATCCGGATTCCCCAACGAGACTGAAAACTTCGCCTTTATAAATATCAAAGGATACATCGTCGACAGCCTTTACGATCAGCTTCTTTTTACCGAAGCCGCTCTTGAAATGCTGTTTTAAGTTCCGAACGCTTAAGATCGGTTGTTGAGGTGTCGTTTGTTTTTCGGTCATCAGTTGGTCACCCCTCTTTCACCACGTTTGAATTCTTCGATGCGTTCTTTTATGATTTCCGGCATTTCGACTTTGGGCGCATCCTTGTGTAAGAGCCAAGTCGCCGCGTAATGCGTATCACTCACTTTGAAAAATGGCGGTTCTTCTTCAAAATCGATCTTCATCGCGTACTGGCTTCGATCGGCGAAAGGATCGCCTTTCGGCGGAAAGAGCATATTGGGTGGCGTTCCCGGAATCGAAAAGAGTCGATCTTTCGAGTTGAGATCCGGCATCGAGGAAAGCAACGCCCACGTATAGGGGTGTCTCGGGTTGTAATAGATCTCTTCGGCCAACCCGATTTCCACGATTTTACCCGCATACATGACGGCGACGCGATCCGCCATATTGGCGACGACACCGAGGTCATGGGTGATGAAAATGACCGAAATGTTCCGTTCATCCTTAAGTTTCTTGATCAATTCGAGGATTTGCGCCTGAATGGTAACGTCGAGAGCGGTCGTCGGCTCATCACAGATCAATAGATCAGGATTTGCCGTTAGAGCGATGGCGATGACGATTCTTTGACGCATACCGCCGGAGAACTGGAAGGGATACTGATTGAGTCTCTTCACAGGTTCCGGAATACCGACTTCAGTCATGACTTGAATCGCGCGCTCACGAGCTTCTTTTCGCGTAACCTTCTTGTAACGAGCGAGTTGTTCTTTTAAGTCCGCAATTTCTTTGTGATACTTTTTCTTTTCTTCGGGATGAGCGTTCTTCAGGCGGATTTGCACGTCTTTGATCAGTTTGTTGACGCGTGCTTTTTCCGTGTTCCATTCCTTTTTAATCGTCTTTCGCGCAAGCGGTACCTCTTTTTTCAGGTCTGCTTTCGCCCGTTTGATCCGCTCGTCGAATGCTTTCTTTTGCTTTTCCAATTCGGTTTTGAGTTCGTTTCGTTTTGCCTGATCGTTCTTTTGATCGAGTTCGGATACACGGTGACGATAGAGCTTGATCGCTTCTTTCTTTTCATTTTTTGCGTTGAGATATTCCATACGAGGCTTATGAATGAGTTTTTTGTGTCGTTCTTTGAGGCGATGACCGTTGATCCGGATACCTTCCGTGATCTGTCTTCCGATTTTCATGATCGGATTCAAACTCGACATCGGATCCTGAAAGATCATACCGATCTTGTCGCCCCGAATCTCATGAAAGTTTTCTTCACTGATCTTCGTCAAGTCCTGATCCTCATAGATAATACTACCGTCTTCGATGATGCCGTTTCCGGCAAGAATGCCCATGATGGCGCGTGAAGAGACCGACTTTCCGGAACCGGACTCACCGACGATGGCGAGCGTCTCGCCTTCCATGAGATCGAAACTAATGCCGCGGACGGCGCGCACCATGCCTTGGGTCGTTCGAAACGATACGGTTAAGTTGTTTACGGATAATTTTACGTTTTTATTCATTATTCAGATCCCCTTAACGATGGATTGAAGGCATCCCTGAGCGCGTTACCGAACATATTGAACGTGATCATGAGAATGGAAATGATGACGGCCGGAAACATCGTCAGATAAGGTCTGTCGACCAAGGATGTCCGACCATCAGCGAGCAGGACGCCAATGGACACACCGGAAAGTTCGAAGAGTCCCAAAAGTTTGAATGATTGACCGTGTCCGATGCCATATCCCAAATAGGAGATCGTGGACTCGGAGAAAATGACGGCCGGGATCATAAGAATACTTGCAGTGATGATGGTACCGATGCCATTGGGCAAAATGTGCCTGAAAATGATTCTGGAGTCCTTTGCACCCATGGTTCGGGATGCGAGGACGTACTCTCGTCCCTTGTACCGGTAGAACTGGGTTCTCGTCGTACTCGCGACACCCAGCCATCCCGTGATGGTCAAAAGCACGATCAATGTCAACACTCCCGGTCCGAGAATGATCACGAAGAGTCCGAGCCAGACGAGGAAGGGAATCCGTCCGATGATTTCACCGAACCGTTCCATGAGCAAGTCGACCATTCCACCATAATAGCCTTCGATCGAACCATAGATGATTCCGACGGAAATGTTGATCGTAGCGACGACCAATCCGACGAAAAGCGACGTTCTGAGTCCAAGCCAGACGAGCGCGAAGAAGTCCTTACCAAAAGCATTGGTTCCGAATAAGAAATTCGGGATGTCATCATATCCACGATAGATGGAATAGTTGACGAACAGGTGATAGGAAAAATAGAATTGGCCGTCCGGTCCCTGTGTCGGTTCTGTCTGAGCGACAACTCTCGTAAACGGACACTCCGGACCGAATTGGTCCCAACCGATGAGGTCATCGGGGTTGGAAGGCATGTTACAGACATCGGCATTCGCTTCCGTGATTTCTCTAAACTGATTAGCCGAGAATACTTTGTACTCTCGTTCACCAAACACATCCGCATAAATGTCGTATTCAAAGGATGACTGCAAGAGAACGCCATTGACTCTGGAAATGATCGTACTACCGGCTACGATTGGTCGAAAACGCGTCAAGGAGAAGCCCTTGTAATCGGCCAACGGTTCTTCACTCGTATTGTCATCGACCGTGACAGCATTCAGACGGATCGAGTTTCCGCGGGGTTCAGTTGCGATAATCTCGAGTTCGATCTGTCCATCACTGGCGGGCAATTCGAGCGTATCATAGAGATCGTATTCGTAGACACCGGGTTCGGTAATCGTCCCGAGCGTCGTTCTTACAGTACCGAAATTCGATACGATGTTGACGTTGACAAGAATACTCGATTCGGTTTCAAGGTCGAGAAGATCGACGGTCACGCTCGGTTCTTTCGCTTCGGAAAACGAAAAGAAATCCGGGGATTGCATGCGTGATTCGGTTTTGGTTCGGTCAAGCGCGAAATCGACTTGCCCACCGACACAGGAATCACTGAGGTCGGTACAAACCGCCTCATAATTTTTGAGGGTGTCCATCTGAATGAGATCCGGATCGAATCCGAGCGGCAAACCGAGTCCGGTTTCCGGATCGATGGTCGTCAGATCGACCTGTTGGTCCTCATAGTGTTTCATCCCATC
>CAYUIK010000064.1:0-2010 GCA_964444805.1 uncultured Acholeplasmataceae bacterium
ATCAACCCGAGATAACGTCCGTAACTTTCGGTTCTTCCCGAAGCCGGATCGTGCTGAACGTAGATCGTTTCCGCATTGTCAAGAAGATCCCGGACGAACTCAGTCGCTTCCGGTGCCCAAGGCTGGTGGGTAGGCGTCATTTCCGGGGTATCGATTCCGACGAATCGGACACGCTTATCACCGGAGAAATGGGGATCGAAATAGGATGTATCACCATCATTGGCGTATACGTAGGTCACTTCGACCATGCCGCCCTGTTCGGTGAAATAGTCGAGTTCTAAAAACGATTCATCGAAGGTGAATCCTGCGGGGAAATCCACGGGGTGTTCACCGAACATCTCGTGATTATCCAAGGCGTAGACATCCCAGTCAAGGTTGTTGTATACGAGTTTGGAGTCGATGATATCCGGTTTTCTGACGAGGGTCTGATTGCTGAGATAATAGAACTGGAAGCCGATTGTTCCTAAAATATCGACGCTATAGTCATCCCGGTATGTAATGGCGATCGTATCGTTTCCATCGTGCACGAGATCATTCGAAATGAGATCGGCTTTGGCCTTCAATTCGGGTTCCGCATCGCCATGGACGATAACGATCGTATCACCGGGTTCGAGCGTACCGTCAAGATCGATCCTTCTCGTCGGACTTTCATCGCCATTGAGATAGAGTGCGACTCCGTAGAGTTCCAAGTCAATCGTTTCCTCGGAAGCGTTGAAGAGTTCGAGGGCACGATTGTTTCCGCTACCTTCCAAATACTTCGAAATGATGAATTGTTCGTTGAAAAAGACTTGTTCGATCGCGAAATAGACGGTAAT
Source organism: uncultured Acholeplasmataceae bacterium (assembly GCA_964444805.1). Classification (GTDB taxonomy): domain Bacteria; phylum Bacillota_I; class Bacilli_A; order Acholeplasmatales; family Acholeplasmataceae; genus RECG01. Next base: position 816 of record CAYUIK010000064.1, read on the forward strand.
AGCCGTGTTCTCTTCGACGATATCACCGGCCAGAAGTCCATCGCCGTAGTTCGAAAAGAGACCGATTTCAACATCGTTGTTCGGAACTTCGTCGATTGTAACGAAAAGCTCGAGTTCAAGTAATATATCGAGTGCGGCATCCTCATCGAGTCCCGTAAGGTCGGGTAGGCGAACACCATCAATTTCCGTATGCTGGACGATATAGACGACGATCCGCTCATCGAGCGATACCGAGTCTCCGGACGAAAGGTCGTTTCCGTAATGGGAAAAGACGCCTTCTTCCCGTTCGTCATCGATCACTTGAGCTGTCGTCACCTTCAGTTTGAGGCTCGTGAGCGCGCTGACGGCCTCAACGCGTGTCATACCTGTCAAGTCCGGCAATACGACCGTTTCTTCTTTATCGTCACAGCTCGCCAAAAGCGTGATGGCAAACACTAAAATGAATAGGGTTAATAGACGTTTCATGTGGTTCTCTCCTTGTTTTCATTGTGTCCCTATTATAACATATTTCTTGTTTGGTCGTCCTTTTGGATACAAAAGAAAACCGCACGAGGTGGATACGTGCGGTTGATCTTATGTATATGTGATGTATGTCTTACTATGCGCCGTAACCGGCAGGTGGAAGCGTAAAGATCGCGACATCATCGATATTCATACGTAATGTCGATTGTCCTGCGAATTCGAAACGAACCATGAACATGGATGTTTCGGTTGCTCCAGCGTTCGTGACGATCGGATCACTGTAATCAACGTAAACAAATTCCTGAGTGAGTGTTTGATTGTTACTAAACGAAGCAAGAGTATGCCAAGTATCGCCTTGATCAACTGAAAACTGAAGGTTGAGTTCACCACCGGAAGACGTTCCGTAGTCAGCCCAGAAGAAGATGACTAGATGTAAGCCTTCGTATTCATTGAGAATCGTCGCGGTTCCAGGCGATCTACTTCGGAGTGACCAGTCATCGTTTTTTTTGTCATTTGCATGGTTTCCGCGAAGAACGTTATCGAGTTCCCATGTTTCGGAATCGCCAGCTGCGTTTCTAGCTTCGATTGTTCCTAGTGCATAGCTCGTTTTAGGGTCAGCATCCTCGAATCCTGTATGATACACGTGAAAAGGTTCGATTTCTTCCTCTTCAACGGGATCCATTTCATGAACTCCTAGGTATTCGGATGTATCCTGAGGATAAGCGATCCATTC
>CAYUIK010000065.1:0-20679 GCA_964444805.1 uncultured Acholeplasmataceae bacterium
GTCGTAGGCGACTGCCGAACGGCGGTCGATCGTGATCAGATTTATGTCTTTAGAGCGCATGGACGAGCACCTCGAATTCCGTGAATTCACCGGGAAAATAGTTGTGTATGTAACAGATGATCTCGCCGGATTCGCTCGTAATCCGGGACCGGACGCTATAGATCGCGTCATCGGTTTCGATGTTTAAAAGGAGTGCTTCGGCGGACGAAGCGTTGATCGAATTGTACGTGTTATGCATCTCCTTGATCTCGTATCTGTTACCGATGAGACGGATCAGGTCGGTCGATTCGACCATTGCGAACGTCAGGTCGGGAAAAAGGTGTTTCGGCAAATAGATCTTCTGGAAAGAAACAGGGTTGTCGGACGCCTTGATGATTCGATAGATCAAAAAACACGTGCTGGAAAAATCGAGTTTGAGCATGCGGTAAGCACTGTAGTCCTCTCGAATCTCATCGAACATGATGATATGGCGCTGATAGGACGGATCGCTTTCGATCCGGTGGTATTCGCGCAGCGAACTCAAAAAGACCCGCCTGTTCGTGACGTAAGTTCCTTTGCCTTTGATTCGTTTGATATAGCCTTCGAGGATGAGTTGGTCGTAGGCCATGCGAACGACGGTCGGACTGATCATGAACGTCTGGCACACTTCTTTTTCGGTTGGCAGACGGTCGTTGTAGACGAGTTTTCGTTCGTCGATCGCGCGCTTGATCGATGTAGCGATCTGTTTATAGATCGATGTGGTGATGCGTTTGTTGATTGCGATATAGTCCATGGGCATCGCTCCTCAATTGGCATTATACCAAAAAAGAGTCATAATTGACATCGTCTTTTGGCGTCCGATCAACGGATATAAAGAACGATTCAATGATCAAAAATCCTTTTTCAACCCGCTGGCTTCAAGCAGTTCTCCGACTTCTCGTGGGCGCTTGGCGACACGCGCATGCGCGTGTTCCAGCGCGATGATCTTGTCTTCGACCGAGCCTTTACCACCGGTGATGATCGCTCCGGCATGACCCATTTTTTGGCCTTTTGGAGCGGTTCTTCCCCCAAGAAAGGCGACAAGAGGTTTTGTCAGGACACCTCGTTCCATTGCGAGGGCGACTTCTTCTTCCATCGTGCCTCCGAGCTCACCGATTATGACGATCCCTTTGGTCTCGGGATCCTTTTCAAAGGCGTAAAGACACTCGACGAAGCGAGTTCCCGGTACGGGGTCACCACCGATACCGATCAAGGTCGAGACCCCGTAACCGTTCTTGACGATCATCGCGGTCACTTCATTGGTCAAAGAACCACTTCTGGTCATAACACCGATACTTCCCTTGCGGTAGACGCGATCGATCCAGTAGGGGAATGTCCCCATCATGGCCTGTTCGGGTGAAATGATGCCGGAGGTGTTGCCGCCGATGACCATGGCGTGATGCGCTTTGGCGGCTTTTCGGATGACGACCATGTCGTGCAGAGGGATTCCATCGGCGATCGTTACGACCAGCTTGATTCCGGCCGACAAGGCTTCAAGTACGGCATCCTTGGTCAATCGCGGTGGGACGAAGACCATGGAAGCGTCGATCTCATGTTCGACAAGAGCACGCCTCACGCTGTGGTAGACCGGAACGGAAGATACCTTTTGTCCCTCTTTGCCGGGGGTGACGCCGGCTTTGACTTGTGTCCCGAGATCGATCATGTGACCGGTCCAGAACGACCCTTCTTTCCCGGTGATCCCTTGGACGAGGACGCGCGTCGTGCGATCGATGAATATGCTCATCGTTTCACCTCCTTGGCGTATCGGACAGCGAGTCGGACCGCTTCTTCGGTGTCGAGAATCGGTTTGAGGCCTGCCGCTTCAAGCATGTCGATGGCGGCCTGTTCGTTCGTGCCGCGAATACACGTTATGATCTTTCGTTTTGGTTTCAGCTTTTCGATCGCTTCGATGATGCCTTGTGCCATGACGTCAGCACGAGCGATCGTCCCGAATGTTACGACGAGAATCACTTTCGAGGGAACGCTCAAACAGATTTCCATCGCTTGGACGGCCTTTTTGTAGTTCGGACCGCCGAATTCCAAATAGTTCGCGACGGTGCCGCCTTCATAGTGAATGAGATCGTAGACGGTTGTCGTCAAACCCGCACCGGCACACATGAGACCGATATCGCCGTCGAAACGAATGAAGGGAATGCCTTCTTCTTTGGCTTTCTTTTCCGCTTCTAAAAGCGCGTCGTTTTCCTCTTCGTAGTCCTTCTGGCGGCGAGCCGAATTGTCATCGATCGTGAGTTTGGCGTCGCCGGCGACGACAACTTTTTCTTTCGTAACGAAAAGCGGATTGATCTCAACGAGTTCTGCGTCATAGGTTGAAAAGATTGTTTGGAGCGTCATGATGACGTTGATGAGTTGTTTGGCGATCACGGGGTCGTCTGATAGAAGGTAGGCGATGTCGTTTGCCTGGTGGCGCGCCAAACCGAGTCGGATGTCGAATGGTTCCTTGATGAGTCGTTTCGGATCGGTTTGAGCGAGTGTCTCGATGTCGATTCCGCCTTCTTTACTCGCGATGACGAGTCCGACGGCTGCAACGGGATCGACCGTGATCGAGAGATAGATCTCTTCTTCGATCGCAATGGCTTCTTCCACGAGAAGTCTTTTAATCGGTTGTTTGTGATCGAACAGACGTCTAATCTCTTTCCGGCCTGCTACCGGGTCTTTGACGATCGATATGAGACCGGCCTTACCGCGACCACCGGATAACACCTGGGACTTGATGACACAGGGGAAACCGACGGTCTTCATCGCGTCTTCGGCTTCAGAAACACGCGAGATTAACACGCTTTTCGGGACGGCGATGCCGTGTTCCAAAAAAATCTTTTTCGCTTGGTATTCATGCAGTCTCATGATGTCTTCCTTTCGAACCGATCGAGATAAGAACCGAAGATTTCCTCATCGGTCGGCCGGTCTTCCTCCGTCTCGAAAGCAACCCAAGTTACGTTGATGAAGTGCTTGTAGTTGATGTTTTCGGTCGTAATATTACCGCCCCATGAGCCACAACCGAGCGATACGGTCGAAGGCATGCCGTTGAAAAAGGCACCACCATTGGCCGCTGCCTGGGGCTGATTGACCATGATGCGGCTCGTTTTCATGTTTTCCGCTAAAAAGTCGACGTAGGATTCGTTTTTCGTGTGAATGCCGCAGGAATGGCCGAGACCGCTATGATTCGTGATGCGTTCAAGGAGGTGGTAGCCGTCCATGAAATCACGGTAGCGATAAAGGGTCAATACCGGGCAGAGCTTTTCCTCGGAAAAGAGGTCGTTTTCAATATCTTCCCGTCCTTCGACCAGGAGGATGTCGGTTTCGTTCTCAAGCGCGATACCGGCAGCTTCGGCGATCACGTAAGCCGATTGAGCAACGATTTTCGGATTCAGTGCGAGACGGCCTTTGGCGTTTGTTTTCCACATGTGTTTTTCGAGTTTATCGCGATCACCATCATCCAAAAGGACCGCACCGACGTTTTCGAGTTCGCAAATCATGTCATCATAGACGTCGTCGTGGATGATCAGGGCGTTTTCACTCGAACACGACGTCGCGTAATCGAAGGATTTGCTGGCGTGTATCTTTTGGGCCGCCGAAGCGATGTCGGCGTCTTCGGCGACGATCTGGACCGCATTGCCGGGACCTACGCCATAGGCGGGCGTTCCCGACGAATAGGCGGCTTTGACCATGGCTCCCCCACCGGTCGCGAGCACGACGTCGACCTGCTTCATCAATTCACCGGTGAGATCGATGGACGGGTCTTCGATGATCTGGATCAAGTCTTTGGGTGCGCCGACTTTCACGAGCCCTTCCCGCATCAGGTCGATCGCGAGTTTCGAAGCGTTCTTCGATTTCGGATGAGGAGCGAAGATGACGGCGTTTCGCCCCTTGAGAATCGTGATCGCGTTGCTCGCGGGTGTTGCTGTCGGATTGGTTACCGGTGTCAGAGCACCGACGATACCGACCGGTTTCGCGTATTTTCGGATACGTTTGTCGTGATCCTCTTCGATCAATCCGACCGAAAGCGCCCCCTTGATGTCCTTTAGGACACCGAGTACTTTGTTCTTGTGTTTCTTGATCTTGTCTTCGACGTTTCCCATTTTCGTTTCCGAAACGGCGAGACGGGCGAGTCTTTCGATGTGATCATCCGCATACATGGCGTAACCGATCGCGACACAGACGGAATCGATCGCTTCCTGTGAGTAATTCTCGATCTGTCTTTGCGCGACTCGCGCGCGCTCGATGTAGCTTTTAATGGTTTTTCCTACGTCTTCCATGGGTTCACTTCCTTTAAATGATCAGGTTCAAGGCGGCCATACCGCCCAGTAATATTGCGATAAATAAAAGGGATCCGAAAGCCATAATAAAGAGGCCTTTCAGCAGTTTCTTCTTGTCGATCGTCGCCGGTGAACTCGCTAGAGCGAGTGCGCCCATCGTTGAGAAGGGACTCATCGTGACGATATGAGAAGCAACGGCGATCGTGATGGTCAATACGGCTGGTGACAGCACGCCACCGAGTTCGTCCGAGAGTGATACGGTTGTCGGAATCAATGTCGGCATGACGACACCGACGGCGGAAGAAAAGATCGACATGACACCGGACAACAAAGATAGAATCGGAACGGCGGTCGTCTTGTTCATAAGACTCGCGAGAAATTCGGTCAGAAGGTCGACGCCACCGAGCGCGTTGATGACTTGAATGAGAACGGCGGTACCGGAGATGAGAAGAATGGTCGACCAGGGAACGCCTAAAAGCGCTTTGTCCTGATCCGCCGCCTTAAAGACGAGCAATAGGCCCGAGAGGGTGAAAGCGGCGAAACCGACGTTGACACCGGTCGTTATGACCCAGATGACGAGGATCGTAATCGTTAGAAGCGTTATGACCTGTTTTCGGTCAAAGCGGCCGTTCAAACCGATCTCGATGTGGTCGCCCTTGAGGCGAAGTCCACCGAGTACGAGAAAGACGAGAAGCGAAAAGGACGTCATGGCGAGGATGTTGTTCCAATAGATCGAAAGACCGAGGTCAAGACCGTTTTGACGCGCTAAGTCCAAAGCGACGATTCCGTTCGGTGCCAAGGGAGAAAGACCCCCGGCGATCGATCCCGTAATGATGAGCGTGCTCATCATCAGAATCGAGATGTTGGCGGAATAGGCGATCGCGAGACCGATCGGCAGAAGAAGTGCCGAGGTCGATATGTTTCCCGGTCCGACGGATGCGAGGATCAAGGCCAGAACATAGAAAATAAGCGGTATGAGCACCTTTTTTCCGCGACTTTGCGCGATGATCGTCTTCGAAATCTTTTCGAGCGTTCCATTGAGTTTAGCGATACTGAAAAGCAAGGTGATTCCGAACGTCGTGAAAAAGAGTCGGACCGGCCAGTAGCCGATGATCGTATTGATCGGTATGCCGCCGAGGTAATGGCCGACGAGCAAGCTGAAGGCGAGTGCGATCAGACCGACGTTGATGTCCTTCCAGAAACCGATGGCGATGGCGATGACGAGCGCGAAAAGCGAGATGTAGGCGAGCACGTGTTAGCTCCTAACGACCGAAGGACTTTTTTTCGATGTCCTTGACACGGATCAAAGCCTGTTCGAGACGCTTCGCGCGCCAGTCCTCGAGATTTTCGGTAAACGACGTGTTCAAAAACGTGTTCGTCATGGCGATCCCGAGTACGGGAGCGATGATCCACCCGCCCATGCAAAGCACGTTGGCGTCATTGATGGCACGGCATTTTTCCGCCGCATAAACCGATTCACAGGCGGCACCGAAGACGCCTTCGTGTTTGTTCGCGACGATCGACATACCCATCCCCGTACCGCAAATAAGTATACCCTTTTCATAGCGCTTTTTTTGAATGAGTTCCGCTCCGATTTGGGCGACTTCAAAGAAGGGAAGGGGTTTTTCGGGATCGAGCGTACCGACATCTTCTATGTGATATCCCTGTTCAATCAGGTTTTCTTTGATGGCTTCCTTGAGTGTGAATCCGGATAGATCCGATCCGATAAAGAGTTCTTTCATCGTTTGACCTCCTGTTTTCTTTGCAAAACGCGCATGGATGCGTCCACGATATCTTGTGCAGTTAAGTGATAGGCTTCCATGAGATACGGCTTTTTACCAACTTGGCCGAACTGATCCTGGATGCCGATGCGTTCCATCGGTACGGGCGTGTTTTCCACGAGCACTTCAGCAACCGCGCTGCCGAGTCCGTTGATGATGTTGTGGTTTTCGGCCGTGACGATCGCTTCTGTCTCACGTGCGGCACGGATGATCGCGTCCTTGTCGATCGGTTTGATCGTATGGATGTTGATGATCCGCGCTAAAATACCTTGTTCTTTCAGAAGGTCGTGCGCGTCGAGCGCTTCCTGGACCATGATCCCGGAAGCGATGATCGACAGATCGTTACCTTCTCTTAGAACGTTGGCACGACCGAGCGTGCACGTATCTTTTTCCTGATAGATCGACCGGAATTCTTGTCTGAGCAACCGAATGTAGACCGGTGTTTTGCAGGCGATGATCTGGGGAAGAATCTTTTTGAGTTGGACACCATCGACCGGTTCGAAGATCGTCATCGTCGGAACGATACGCATGAGACCGATATCCTCGAAGGACATATGGGTTCCACCATTGAGCTGAGCCATGATGCCCGGATCGGATCCGACCATTTTGACAGGGAGTCGGGCGTAGGCGACCGACAGCATGACCTGGTCGAAGACGCGTCTCGTCGCGAATGGCGTAAACGTATGCGTAAAAGGTTTTTTGCCCATGTTCGCGAGTCCTGCCGCGACACCGATCATGTTCGCTTCGGCGACACCGACATTGACGCTTCGATCGGGAAACATGTCGGCGAACTTGGTCGTCTTGGCTGCCTTCATCAGATCCGCTTCGACGAGGATAATGTCCGGATCGTTTTTTGCCTGTTCGATCATGAGATCGACGTAGATTTCTCGGAGTTGTCTGTTGTGAAGTTCCATGTTCAGCCCAACCTTTCGATCGCTTGATTTGCCATATCCGCTGTAACGGGCATATTGTGTGAACCGACTTGACCTTCGGCGAAATCGGCACCCTTGCCTTTGATCGTATCGAGTATGATCATTTTCGGTTTGTCGTTTATCGTTTTCGCTTTGATGATTGCATCTCTGATCGCCATGACGTCGTGTCCGTCGACGACGTCGACGTACCATTTGAAAGCTTTCCATTTATCGGCGATGGGATCCAGATCATTGACGGCTTTGACTTCACCGTCGATCTGCATCTTGTTCAGATCGGTAAAGGCGATCAGGTGATCGAGCTTTTTGTTTCCCGCGAACATCGCCGCTTCCCAGATCTGACCTTCCTGTGATTCACCATCACCGATCATGGCGTAAATATAGAACGGCGAGCGATCGAGTTTTACGGCGGTAGCCATGCCGACGGCGGCGGAAAAACCTTGACCGAGTGATCCGGTCGTCATGTCGATTCCGACCGTTTTGTTTTTGTCAGCGTGACTCGGTAAGTTGGTATTCGAGCGGTTGAGCGTCAAAAGGTCTTCGCGCGGGAAATAGCCTTTGCGTGCGAGCGTGGCGTAGAGTGCGGGTCCGCCGTGACCTTTCGACAGGACGAAGCGATCGCGATCGGCCCTGAGCGGTTGACGCGGATCGATGTTCATCTGATCGAAATAAAGGACGGCGAGTGCGTCGACGATCGACATACTGCCACCGATGTGGCCGACGCCGATACTGGCGATGCAGTGAATCGTATCCTTGCGGATTTCTCTAGCCTGGTCTTCCAAAAATTTTCTTTCCATGTGGTGCCTCCTAATATGTTGTCGTTTCGAGATCGAGCAAGCGGGAAAGCGTTTCGAGTTCCGTTACCACGTTACCGTAGATGACGACGAAGTGTGGTTCGAGTCCCGTCAAGATCATGTGTTTCAACGTTTCTTTAATCGGTTTCTTCAGTCGAACAACGACGGAAGTCCCGTAAAACTGTTGGGGTTTGTCGAGTATTTCGGCCGAGATCACGACGAAACGATACGTATGATCCGCGTTTCGATGAATACGAAAGATCGTCGCTTCCCGCGCTGGACGCAGTCCGAATTCCATCGTCGGTCCGATCTTTCGATTGGGATGGACGCCCATGACCGGCCCCGTCTTCGGGTGAGCGAGCGAGCATGCTGCCGTCCCGCAGTGCCAGAGGGTCGCCGTGTTTTCGGTTTCATCGATCGAGACCAGATCACCGAGATAGGTTGGTGTTTTAGATAGATGTTGACCGATGAACATGCTTAAAGCGCCGATCGCGTCCGCTTCACAGGCCGCAGCGATCTTCTGTTCGTTGAGCATGCCTAGGACGGCACAGACCGGTGTCTTGTATTCGGTGAAGAAATCAGGCCAGCAGCGGGACGCGACGGCGTTGATTTCGTGTTCTTCGAGGTAACTTTTATAGGATTTATAGAGCTTGATGAAAGACAACCGATTGTCTTCATGCGTCTTTTCAAGCGTCGGAAGGGCGGATCGGAGTACGTTTTCTTCGTCTGAGAGGTCCGTATTGCGATAGGATCGAGCTTTTTCCATCAACTCGAGCGCTGTGACGTGTTGTTGGGAAACGCCGAAGGTCTTTTTCAGGTCTTCATCCGTTGCCCGGCCGAATTCGAAACCGGGTGGCGTATCACCGACGACGAGCAAGTTGACATCCTTGAGTTCATGAAAGAGACCAATCGCCCGGACCGTTTGATCCAGTTCCGCTTGAATGCTTGGATCATCGGGGTTACCGAAGAGATAGAAGAGCTTGCCGGTCTTGAATCTCTTGTGGGCGTAACCGGCGGAAAAAGCGCCTGTCAAGGCGTTGAGACGCAGTCTCGTGCCGTTAATCGAAGGTTCCTTGACGGTCCAAAGAATGATCGGACATTGAAATGACTCAAAGACGATTTCAGCGTACTTCGAGTGCGCGAATGTGACGTGCTGCAAGACGATGAGATCGGGGTTCTGGTCGGATATGAACGCTTTTAAATCGTCTGTCGATAGTAACATCGCGTCGGGTAAGACGATGTTTGAAACGATGTTCGTTAAAGCGCTTTTCGTCATTTCAAAGACGTTTTTGGCCGCTTCGAGGTCGAATGTCGGTACGCCGATCGGCAGATAGAGGACAGTTCTTTTCATGGCGTTCTCCTTTTTTGGTATTAAGCCTGAGTATCGATCGCCATGCATGCTTTCGTCGGAACGTATGCATGGCGATCGATCCCACGAATCGGTTTGGTGCTCCCGAGTTTTCGGGAGCACCGCATCGACCGTTTAACGCGTGTTATTCGAGTGCTTCTTTGAGCAGCGTATCGAGTTCCTGTAGAGCTTCAAGTGGCGTGACTTCGGCATTAGCCGCCTTACGAACCGCTTCGTTGATGAGCGGATACATGCCCGGAATCATGACCTGGTCGAGCCAGTCCTGAACGAAGGTTGCGTCCGTATTGGCGATTTCATCTAAAAAGACGTTATATTCCGCCGTAAACTCACCGTAGTCGACTTCCGCACCGAGACGTGGTGTCAAATAGGGAACACCACCGGTATATTGGTCGTGGTGCGCACCTTCAGAGAGCCAAGCGATGAAGTCCAACGCTTCTTCTTCCATGCCCGATTCCTTGAAGGCTGCCATCGATTTGCCGCCAAGGATCGTTGCTCGGTTTTCGCCCATCGGCATGGGGACGACGGTCCAGTTGAATTCCAGATCCTGATAACCGCTGACATTCCAGTTACCGGACATGTGGAATCCGTAATTGCCTTGTCTAAAGAGTGAGGCAGAAGCGGATCCCGCGAATACGGCATCGTCGATCAAACCGTCCTGATAGAAACCAACGAGACGCGTGAGTGCGGCGACGGCTTCATCGGATTCGAGGTTGCTCGTTTCATAGGGTTCATCCCAGATCGTCACACCGTGTTGGTAGACCATCGGGAAGAAACGGTGTGCCTGGGGATCGAAGATGCCCGGGAAGTTGACGTCTTCCTGGTCGCGTAGTTTGTCCATTTCAGTTTCGAATTCGTCCCAAGTCCAGATGTCATCGCCGAGCGACGGGTAGTCGACTTCGTACTTGTCGAGCAGGTCGGTGTTGACGAATAGACCGTTAGCCGTGATGTCCATGGGTAGGGAGATGACGTCTCCGTCCTCGTTAAAGAACAGGTTCGTGAAACCGGTTGAATCGTAGACGTCTTCCAGACTTGAAATGTGCGTCTTGAAGTTGTTTAAGTGTCCTTCGGTTACACGAGCGAGTGCGGGCGCTTCATCACCGGCGATCATCGTGGCGAGGCGCGCTTCGTAATCATCATAGGGAATTTCGATGAGTTCGATCGTGACGCCCTCTTCTTCTTCATACATGTCAAGCAGTTCTTGCATGACTTGACCTTCCGTACCGTCACTCCACCAGAGCATCTGGAGTTCTTCGGTCGTTTCTTCACAGCCGAACAGACCGAATGCGAAGAATGCTACGAACAGTAAAACGAGTGTTCTTTTCATGTTTCCTCCTTATTTTTATTCTGTATTTTTCAACAGAAGTTTAACCTTTCATTCCGGATTCCACGGCGCCTTGGACGAATTGTCTCTGGAAGATCAAGAAGACGATGAGCATGGGAATCATCGAAATCGCGGACATCGCGATGATCAGGTTGTAATCCATGCCGTATTCGCCGGCAAAATTGGCGATTGCGAATTGAAGCGTATATTTTTTTCGCGAACTGATCGCGATCAAGGGCCAGACGTAGTCGTTCCAACGCCACATAAAGGAGAAGATTGCGAGCGTGGCAATCGCCGGTTTGGCATTGGGTAATATGATGTTTATGAAAATCTTCCACTCCGATGCCCCATCGATTCGGGCCGATTGAATGACTTCGTCGGGAATCGTTAGAAGATACTGACGCATCAAGAAGATACCGGTTGGCGTTGCTGCCGGTGGTATGATCAGGGCCCAGAGCGTATTATAGAGTCCGAAGAACTTCAGGACGCTGAAAATCGGAACCATGATGACTTCAAGCGGCAACATGATCGTCGAGAGGATGATGATCATGATGACGTTGTCACCACGGAAACGATACTTGGCGAGCGCGTAACCGCTCATCGTGTTGATGATGACGGCGATGATCGTCGATGTAACGGCGACGATGATTGTGTTCGTGATGTATCGTGTGAAATTCCCGCGGTCTAAGGCGATCTGATAATTTTCGAGTGTCCACGTTTTCGGAAAAAAGGAGGGAGTTGTCGAAAAGAGTTCGGACATCGGTTTAAATGAAGAAAAGATGATGTAGACCGCGGGAACGATGAATAGACCAACAAGGAGAATCGCGGTAATATAGTTCCCGAGAGTCGCGCGTTTTCTCATCAGGATTCACCTCGTTTCGACCAGAAAAAGTTGAAAGCCGTAAAGAGACTGACGATGACGAGCATGATGACGGACATCGCGCTCGCGGGTCCGACCTTGTATTCCTTGAAGGCGACTTCATAGATGTATTGAACGGTGAAAATCGTCTTGCGGTGCGGTCCACCGCCCGTCAAGGTAACGACTAACGGATAGACCTTGAAAATTTCCATGGTGACAAGAATGAAAACCATGAGACGAGCGGGCTTGAGCGCCGGATAGGTTACGAAACAAAAGCGTTGCCAGCGGTTCGCCCCATCGATTTTCGCCGCTTCGTAGAGGTGTTCGGGGATGCTTAGGAGCGCCGCAACGAAAATGATCATGTAGTAACCGGCGCGTGACCAGACGATGACGAAGACCGTGGTCCACCAGGCGAACGTAGGATTTGTCAGCGTCGCGATCGGGTCGAATCCGAGACTCTTGACAACGGTATTGAACAAGCCGAAGTTCCCGGCAAAAATCCAGTTCCACATGATCCCGACGACGACAGCGGAGATCATGACGGGCCAGTAGTACATCGCTCGAAAGAGTCCTTTTGCCTTAAGCGGTTGTACGAGCAACGTCGCGAGGGCGAGCGCGGCTGAAAACATCAGGGGTACCGTGACGATGACGAGCATGATCGTGTTCTTCATGGCAGCGATGAAGTAGTCATTGTCGATTAAGTCCACATAGTTCTTCAAACCGATGAAGGACTGGTCTCCGAAGGTGAATAGTGTGACGTCGGTGAAGGAATAGTAGATGCCGATCAAGGCAGGCAAAATGATGAACACCGCAAAGATGATGAGGTTTGGTGCCAAGAACATGTAAGGCACGATCTTTTGTTTTAAGATGTATGAGCGATAGCTCTCTGGTTTCGTCGACATGATTCCTCCTAATCGGCGAAGTCTATAAAAATCTTATAAAACAAGTCGGAAAACGATGCGTCTTTCCGATAGAACACAGGTGGATAGCCGACCGGTGCGAAAACCGTGTTCCACGTATGTTCCAGGTACGTGCGTCCCGTCCACAGGTGGACCCATGTGCCACTCGGGAAATAGACCGACCTCGCGGTTTTATCCTTTTCGATGACGGGTGCGACGAGAAGGTCTTGTCCGAAGAGAAACGCATCCTCGATTTCATAGCACGTCCGATCATCCGGATCGTGAAGGAAGAGGGGGCGCTGCAAGGGGTATCCCTTTGCTGTTGCCTGATCGATCAAGTCGAGGATGTAGGGCTTGAGTGCGACGCGAAGTCTCGTCATTTTCGCCATGAGTGAAAGCGTGTGCTCATCGTCATAGAACTGGAAGTTCTCAGACGGACGATTGCCTTCGTGTGTCCGCATCACGCTTGAGAAGACGTTCATTTCGAGCCAGCGATCGAAGAGCTCCTTCGACCTCTTGTTGTGAAAAAGGCTCGTGTAACCGCCGATGTCGCTATGTACGAAGGGAATACCAGTCAAACCGAGTGAGAGCGTCGCCGGTATGACGGAAGGGATCCCGTCGTGTTTTTCCCAGTTGACGCTTTGATCGCCGACCCAGAGCGCGGTCGCGTATTTTTGCGAACCGTGTGCACCGGAACGCATGAAATAGAAGACTTCGCCGAGTTTGTTTTCCTCGCGGACGGCCTCATAGTTACACTTGGCCCAAAGAAGGGGCCATGCGTTGTGCATGATCGTGGCATCCTTACCGTTATGCAGGATGCAATCCGTCGGCAAATACTCACCGAAATCGGCCATATAGCCCTTGACGCCTTGACGAATGATGTTCTTTTTGATGATCGATTTGTACCAGGCATAAGCTTGGGGATTGGTGAGATCGACGATCCCGCAAGAGAATTCGCCGAAATCGGCGAGATACGTGTTCCCGGCTTTGTTTCGGACGAGATAACGATTTTTTTCCGCGTATGTGAAGAGACTTTCACCGGAAAGGAGGTACGGGCAGATATAAGTTAAAAAGCGCGTGTTCTCCTGCTCGAGCCGCTCGATGACGTGTTTTAAGTTCGGATAGTTCGCTTCATCGAGGACCCAGTTCCAGTGGAGTCTTTTGCCGAAACTCGTTACACGGCTCCCAGCCCAGTCCTGACACCAGAGACCGGCGATTTCGATACCGTAGGTCTTGGCTTTTTCATAGATCGCGAGGACGTGGTCAAGGCCACCCTGCAAACCGAGAATGATGCCGTTATGGACGTAATTCGGTAGACGCGGGGGTCTTCCCGAAAAGGACGTGAAGTCGGTGATCAGGTCGAGGTAGGAAGGGTGAAAGGACATGACGATTTCATTGGGTACTTCCCATGCGTGGATTTCATGAGTGTCATCACGGGCGAAATCGAATCGGGCATAGGCATACGTGTCGACGTGAAGCCAGTAGCCTTTCGAGGATATGAACGTTGGTTCGGGATAATAGGTCGTATAGTAGTCACCGCCACCGTTGAACTCGGCATTGGCAAGTTTCGTCGTGAGTGAATTCGGGTCTCTGCCGACACCCGGTTCGGACGACCAAAGCGGATAGATTCGTCCTCTTAAGTTGAGGTAGGAAGCCTGGGCACCGGCACCGAAAATCTTTTCCGATTTGTCCGCGACCAGGTTCATCCAAAAGCGACTATGGTGTCGATCGCTTTGAAAACGGATATGAAGACGTTCATTCTTCTCTTCGAAGGTCACCGTCAAAAAAACATCTCGATGAAAAAAACGGATGGTATTCCCCTGGATTTCGAAAGACTCTAGGGCGATTTGCGTGCGCACGTCATCTGTGATTTCGAAGTGGCCGCGCGTAGATGTAATCCGTTCGGTTCCCATACCGACAAAAAAAGCGGGATGGTCTTTTTCATGACGAATGATCGAGTGACCCCGATAGGATATTCGGACGGTATGTTTCGTGTGTTCGACATCGAGCATAGCAGCAACCTCGTAAGGGACCATCGTGGTTTAGATTTGATATCTTCGATGAATCCATCTTATTTTTAGAAACGGTTAAAAACACGTGAATAAAAAGAAATCTTTGTGTGTTTCGTGCTCTCTGGTCTCTATTTAGGGATTAACATGTATGGTCGTTCGTTTCGCGTGTATACGCTTACATCATATCACGAAGATCGAGCCATTTCAAGAAAAAAAGTAAATAATATGCATAAATATATATGATAAATGCGATCAAATGTTAAAATTATGGGCATATTGAATGGAATAGCGAACGGGTACGAACAATCTTGGAAAAGACCGTCTATTGCTTGCAACCATGTCCTGATTCGATCCGACATCGGAACATCAAAAAAAGCCCAGGGACGCACGGGCTTTTTAAGTCGGATCGAAGCGGGAACTCAGGATTTCATTTTCGCGATCCACCTGAGGTTCAACGTGATGACCGGACCGATGAAAAGGGCTAAAAAAATCGTGCCGTAACTGATTGCCCCAAGGCCGATCTTGGCGATCAGGCCCAGGATGATCGCCGAGACGATGGCGAATGTTTCGATGACGATGCGTGCTTTGAAAAAGGGTCGAATCCGGTAAACGTCCATGAGCGTACGCGTCAGTTCTTCAAAGATCATGGCGATGAATCCGGTTGAAAAGATGATTGCAAGCCCGAGCGTGATGATGTAGGTGCCACCTAAGAAATAGGAAAGCCTTTCGATGAACACAAGAGGATAATAGTCTTTAAAGACGACGAGATCCCAGAAGTCGATCGCGATCGAGGTACTTACGATCGGGATTACTAAAAGAAGATATTTAAGATTTTTGTTGCTCAATATGATAAAAACCATTAAAGCGATATTGATCAATCCACTCGAAACACCGAGAGTTAAATTGGAAAGCGCACTAAGGTTAAACGTCACGGCATCCCAAGGACCGGCACCGAGTTTTGAACGAAGAAGAAGATTGATTCCCAAAGCCGTCATGACGAAACCCAAAATATAGAGCATAATCGTTATACGATTGTTTTTGACGTGTTGCATGCACATACCTCGATCATTGAAATCTCTATCAAGTATACCACGAAAGAAAGCGATCAGGTTGCCATATCCTTCTTCAAATAGAGGCGCCACGTTAGAATGAGTGATATGGCGATGATCAAAAACGACAATAAAAGATAGAGCGGCTCGATTCTTTGCTCGTTGACGATGGTTGTGGCGTTAATGTATTCGTAGGGCGTGATGTATTTTAGAAACGCCGCTTCTTCCGTCAGTTTTGAGATCAGATCGATGACATACATGCCGAGGGAAAGACCCAAGGCGATCGACATGACTTTTCGCGATTTCGTAACAAAAATGCTGATGAGAAGTGCCACGGATGCGAAAATCATCTGCAAGAGAATGGGGGCGAAACTATAAAGCAACCAGACGACCGGATCGAGTTCACCGAAAACGCTGAAAGCGAAAAGCAGGATGATCGATATCACGGCATTCATCATCAAAAGGTAGAGCAGGATGACGATGACTTTTCCAAAAAGGACGCGGGCACGACTGATCGGCTGGGCGAGTAGGAATTCGATCGTATGGTCGTCCTCTTCTTTGCTGAGCATGCTGCTGCCAATGATGGCGGCGTAGCTTCCGCCGATCAGTGTTACGAACAGGTAGCCTTCGACGCCGAACCAACCGTAGATGTCGCTCATGTCAAGCCCGTCCTCGCCGATTCCGAAGGCTTCGAGAAACTCCGGGGGATAGACACTTAAAAGGTCTTCGATCTTCGAGAAAGCATCTTCGAAGGCAGGAAAGAGAAAGAGCATGAGTCCGGCGAGCCCGCCCACGATCGACGTCCACAAGAGCCAGGACTTGAAGTTCCTTTTGAATTCGGTTCGAATGAGGGTTTTCATTGGTCGTCATCCCTTTCATAGTAGTGCATGAAGATCTCTTCGAGCGTCGGATCGACGATCGAAAGATCATGGATCGTCTGTCCTTGCAGCATCGACAACAGTCGATCGATCGTTCCGGTATAGACGAAGGATAGATGGTCGTTTTCCCGTTGAAGGTTGACGATGTCATCGTCTTCTTTGAGGAAATTTTGATCCGTCTTGATCCGAACCTTTTTCGCGCGTGTTTTCATGATTTCATCGATGGTTTCGACGCGTATCAACCGTCCTTCTTTGATGATGCCGACGCGATCGCAGATGCGTTGAACTTCACTGAGGATGTGCGAACTGAAGAAGATGGTTTTCCCTTTGTTCTTCTCTTCTTCCAAAAGATTGAAAAACGTATTTTGCATGAGCGGATCGAGACCGGCCGTCGGTTCATCGAGAATGAGGATGTCCGGGTCGTGCTGGAGTGCCTGGACGATCGCGACTTTTCGTTTATTTCCGTAAGACAGGTTTTCGATCTTGCGGGTGAGGTCGAGTTCGAGACGTTTCGCGAGTGCATGCATGGCATCAGGTTTTTTTTCACCATAAAACGAGGCCGCATAGACCAAAAAGTCTTGGACGGTCATGTCACCGTAATAGTTGACTTCGCTCGGGATATAGCCGATGTGTTTTCGGATTTCAACGGTATCACGGACGACATCGAGTCCATTGACCGATGCGCTTCCTTCGGTCGGAAAGATCAAATTTAAAAGCGTCCGGACGGTCGTACTCTTTCCGGCTCCGTTGGGACCGATGAATCCAAAGATTTCTCCTTTACGAATATCGAGATTGACATCGAGGATGCCTCGTGATCTTTTCTTGTAGTACTTGGTTAATCCCACGGTTTGAATCATGTTGAACCACCTCTTTCTAGGCAATGATCATCATGATGTTTCGATGGATGCCATAGGTCGAGTTTAATCGATTTTTGTTGATACGTCAAGAACAATCACGTTCATTGCGCTTCGCGTCACGTCTTCACATAGAAGATGGACAGCACGAGATGATCAATGATGATTTGTGTCGTTCGCAGTAACATGTGCGATAAAAGCGTATCGAACCCTCTGTTGAGCGGTTTGTTTTCATCATGGTGTTGGCTAATACGAAATCTGGTTGTCCTTGGCCGGCGGCAAAACGAGGTTGTTGCAGGCTGTGAAAGGTCTTAGTTCCATGCGATTATAAGAGAGCATAAGGAACATGTAATTTAGACTGCAATTCGTTTTTATACTAAGTTTCTGGACACGATCATCCCATGTTCATGTTGCCGTAGAACGTTGAAAAAATTTATGTGATTTCAATGATTGGCAGTTTATATCGTTCAATGATAAAATAAGTCATCAAAATAGATGACTGGATGAACCAGTAAACGAAAGGTAGATCGCAAAGAATGCCCATGAACGTCAAGGTGTGCGCTTGCCTTTTTTTGCTTGAGCCTTTTTTCGCTGTGAATCATTGGTTTTTTCCGAGAAACAGACGATCATAAATCACAAGAGGGGCTGTTACGTCCATGAAGGTGAGCATTCCTTCATTTCGTTACAGCCCCTTTTTGTCTGAGACTGATCGTATTATGGTAAAATCAAGAGAGAAATACGATATGAAGGGAGAATGAAAATGAAAGAAAAAAGCGTCAGAGCGTTCTATCTAGAAGGACCTAAAGGACGGATTTTCATAAAGATCGTTGGTCATAACGAACGTCTTTCACCTTTGCTCGTACTTCATGGCGGACCCGGAGCACCACACGACTATTTGGAACCCTTGATGGAACTAGCTGATGAAAGACAAGTCATCTTCTACGACCAGCTCGGTTGTGGGAAGAGCGATCGACCGAGCGATTTTCATGACTGGGACTTGGATTTTTTCGTTGAAGAGCTCGCTTTCATAAGAAAAGAACTGGCCATAGACGAACTTCACATACTGGGCCAATCCTACGGGGCGATGCTTGCAGTCTCTTATGCCTTGAAAAAAGGCCAAAAAGGCCTTAAGAGTTTCGTTTTATCGGGTGCATGTCTTTCTTCCAAACGGTTTATCGACGATCAGAGGAAACACATCGAAAACCTGCCGAAAGACGTGAAGGAAGCGATTTTAATCTCCGAAGAAAATGCCGATTACGACAGTCCTGCCTATCAGGACGCGATGATGGTGTTCTATCGGAAACACGTGTGTCGGATGGAAGAATGGCCCGAATGTCTAAACCGCGCGATGGAAAAAATGGGCGAAGACGTCTATCATCGGATGTGGGGGCCGAGTGAATTCACGCTCACGGGAAACTTGAAGGATGTCGATCTGACGGACCGATTGCAAGAAATCGATGTTCCTGTCCTGCTAACGTGCGGAAGTTTCGATGAAGCGACACCGGATACGACCGCCTTTTATCTCGAACAATTCAAAAATGGTCGAATGGTCATTTTCGAAGACGCCTCGCACGAACACCACTTAGAAGAAGAAGCGTCCTACCTTAAGATCGTCGCTACGTTTCTTAAGGATACGGATTAATTTTTTAGAAAAGCTCTTTTCCATCGAGTATGGCCTGTTTGAGCGTGTCGCCCTCATAGATAAGCTTTAGTTCGAAAAATGGATGGTTTTGTTCAAGCAGATCCAAAAAGATACGATCACCTTGCTACATCGGCAAGGTGGTCATGTCTTTTTTTTCGACCCAGGCGAACTCGCCCTCGTCACACGTCTGCAGGCGACCGGCAAACGATGTCGCATGAAAGAGATACATGACTTCTTCCCAGCTTTCCGATATAAACGTGACGACCCCGCAAAAGCGTGGTGCTTGCAAGCTGAGGTTCGTCTCTTCGAAGACTTCCCGTTTTACGCACGCTTCCGGTGATTCATCGGATAGGCACTTTCCGCCGATGCCGATCCATTTGTTTCGGTTGGGGTCGGACGTCTTTTTGTTTCGGTAGAGCATCAAGTATTTTCCATCTTTTTCTATGTAACAAAGCGAGGTTCTTATCACGTTTTTTTCACCATCCTATTCGTCAGTCACGATTAGACGACTGCCGCTTTGTTCGAAAATCCTTATGTAGCGATCGTTCGGCATTCGGTTGGTAATAATAACATCGATGTCCTCGTAATCACAGGTCTGACTGAGCAGGATATGGTCGAATTTCGTATGATCGACGAGTAAGATGTGCGTCTTCGATCGTTTCATCATCGCGCGTTTGACGATACTCTGTTCGTGATTGGCTTCGGTGATACCGTGAGTTGAGAGTCCTCCGCAGGAAAAAATCGTGGCGTTACAGTGATAGTTCTTGATGTGGTCGACCGTATCGATTCCTACGAGTGAGTTGGTCTGATAGTTGAATACTCCAGGGGTGATGTAGAGCGTTTGCTGCATCCTGAACTGTGAGAGGATGAGCGCATTGTTAATCCCGTTGGTAACGAACGTCAGTTCCTTGTGGCTAGAAAGAAGGGGAAGAAGGTGACCGACGGTACTACTCGAATCAATGAAGATCGAGTCACCGTTTTTGACGAAATCAACCGCAGCTTTCGCGATACTTCTCTTTTCCTTGACGTTTTTCTGGGAGCGAATAAGAAAAGGTGATTCGATATTCGCGGCTTCCTTGATCTGTGCGCCACCATGAGTTCTCGTTAGTAAACCCATCGAGGAAAGCTTGTCGAGATCGCGGCGGAGCGTCGCCTCACTGATATAGAGGATCTTTAAGAGTTCTTTGTTGGTGATGTTTTTTCGTTGGTTCACCAGGTCGACAATGCGTTGATGTCGGTCGCGTATGAGCACGTTCATCATTCCTTTCCTTAAATTTTTAGCAAAATTGTGACGGGAAATGACTATATTATAGCCATAATATGATTGAAAGTCAATATACCGCTCATGAATTGATTAAAACGCTCATTTCATGCTATAATTTAGGTGTCATAGACAGATTCGATTGTTCGCGATCGTTTGAGTCATGACATGGCATCTTTTTATGATTTCAAGAAGTGAATCGAGACGAGGGTATCCACTCGAAACGAACAACTTCACCATGACGAGCTCGTCAAGAAAGCCGGTATCTTGCTACTTGAAAAATGGGCTCTTTCTTTTTCGAAACACGAAGAACCCAATCATGTTATAGCGAGTTAAAAAGGATATAGCCATGGTTTTTTAAAACATAGATAATGCATCAAACGTATACTGATCGCGACGACACTCACGACACTCACGATAGTGCTCCATCCTTTTTGAAAACACTGATCCTTTCGTTTATACCGGCGAAGGTGTCATGCACATCGGTGCCTGGGTCTCGCCGAACAGTATGAAAGACGGTTTAAGTGATTATAAATATGTTGCGCTTGAACAATATCAACGAGTTGCTCGAAATGAAAATTGAGATTCCCAACGGTTTGAGGGCTCGTTTCTTTGATCACGTTCGCGGTTTCCATGAATGAGAGTAAACGTAAAAAATGCGTCACCAAGAGAGGAAGGTTCGCATGGATGAAAAATTGATTCAGATGTCAAGAACGTATGGTTCGAATCCGGCATATGT
>CAYUIK010000066.1:0-4585 GCA_964444805.1 uncultured Acholeplasmataceae bacterium
CCTAGAAAAAAAGGAGCCTCGGCTCCTTATTTTTTGTCATCTTTTTTCATCGTACTCTTGTAAAAGCGCATCCGGTCGAGCACCGAAACCATGTGTGTGAACGATCCGTCTAACGTTTGTTCAAGCGTTTCTCCGAGCACCGTCATCTTCGAATCGATCGTATCGAGGTGCCACAACAAGAGCGCCTCTCCGGTCTGTGGCTTTTTCGGCGAACCGAAATGATACTGACCGTGATGCGATAGAACCATGTGCTTGAGAAGAAGTACTTCTTCCGTTTTTTCATGTCCAAGGTCTCGTGCAGCCTCATCGATCACGATCGTCTGCATGACCAGATGTCCGATGAGCTGTCCTTCTGTCGTATACTCGCCATCGACTCCGCTGATCTCGTCAATCTTCGACATGTCGTGCAAGATCGTCGCCGCATAGAGCAAATCCCGATTCAAAAAGGGATAGATTGCAAGAAACGGATCGATCATCCGCAGCATCGTCAACGTATGATAGCTCAACCCGCCGACATAGGCGTGATGAAACTTCGTGGCGGCGGGATGAAGATAGAAAACCTGTCTGTGCTTTTCATAGATCGTCATCGTGATTTCCGCCAGAACGGAATTTTCAATCCGGGCCAGGTAACTTTCGACTTCTTTCCTGATTTTCATCATCGGCAACGGGGCATAGTCATAGAAGTGTTCGAGCAATGCTTCCAAAGCTTCATCCTTGAACAGCGTTTCAATCGGCTCAAAGGACAAACACTTCAAAACGATATCTTCTTCCGTTCTTTGAACGGCTTTCGTCTCGAAGCGGTAGACGTGTCCGAGTTCGAGACGAGCGAGCTGCGCGAAATCGAGTTTGATATTGACGCGTTCTTCTTCGCGTGTTACAATCGTCGTATTGCAAAAATGAGCACCCTTGTTGATGTTCTCGGTTTTTCCGATGAATTCATACGTTTGATCGAGGATCAGTTCCATATCCATATCACTCCTGGTTGTTTACACTTTTCATCGCGTATTCGATGAGAGCGTCTTTGTCGTTTTCAAGTTCGTTCGACAATACTTTTTTTACCATATCCTTTTGCAGGATGCTGAGCCATGCTCCCGGTTTCCGCTTGAGCAAACGGATGAGTTCCGGTGCTCGAATTTTTAGATCGAGTTCACTCTTGATCGGCAGGTTCTCGAAATCACGTTCGATCTTGCTCTTGAGGTTGGGCATTCGTTTCAACATGAAACCGACCTTGTTCGCCAAAAGACAATGATCGAGTCCATACGTATAGAGCGTGACCGGATCAAAACTTTCCCGAGTATCGGCGAGCATGCTCGCCGTCTTGTAGCGATGCCGGTGTTTATTCGAAAACGGCCACGCAGCAGGAATATCCTTTTCAAGCGTGAAACAAAGCGTAAAAAAGGCGTCCACGAAAGGCACTTCATCCATCGTCACGATATACTCCACGCCCTTCTTCAATCCGGGAAGAACGGCGTGCACGCCGGTTGAAACGAGTGATTCGATCGCTTTCTTGGCGTATTTCCCTTTCAGCATCTTGATCAGTTCGACCTGGATTCTTTCCATTGCGACATCATTGAGACGTTCCTTGTAATCCTTAATCGCTTGCAGCGTTTTCTCTTCGATTTTAAAACCGAGTTTCGCCTGAAAATAGAACGCACGCATCATGCGCAACGCGTCCTCGTTGAAGCGCTCGACCGGGTCACCGATCGTTTGGATGATACGATTTTTAAGATCGTCTCTACCCCCGACATAATCGAAGATCTCGCCCCGTTCATCCATCAACAATCCGTTGATTCGGAAGTCACGACGCTTGACGTCTTCCTCGACCGAATGGCTGTAAGCGATGCCTTCCGGATGTCTGCCGTCGAGGTATGTCCCATCGATCCGGTAAGTCGTCACTTCGTAGGCATCCTTTTGGATCAGGACGGTTACCGTTCCGTATTTGAGTCCCGTCGGTTTCGTTTTAAACAGTTTCGCAATGTGAAAAGGACGTGCATTCGTCGTTATGTCAACGTCCGAAATCGGTCGTTTCAAAAGATAGTCGCGAACGGCACCACCGACGATATAACCTTCGTAACCCGCTCGCTTGAGATCGTGTAAAATGCGCTTGGCGCCATTGATCGTTCCCATAAATATCACCACTCATCTATTATAACAACTTTCGCCTCTTATTGATAGTTCGAACCGGGAAATCGAAAGAAAAACGCATTCATTTCATTCGTGTTATACTATGGATGGTGATATCATGCGCTACATCAAAAAGATTATGACCCACAAGATCGAGATCAACAAGTCCAAATTCATCGCCCACCTTTTTCCACTCGAGTCGAAAGAGGACGGCGTGACTTTTCTTGCGCGCCTCAAAGACGAACACCCCCATGCGAACCATTTCTGTCACGCTTCTCTCTTTGGTCCGCAGGGCGAACAACAAACCGCATCGGACGACGGTGAACCGAGTCGTACGGCCGGTATTCCGATTCTCGAAGTGCTCAAGCACCACGACGTCACGAACATTCTATGCGTCGTCGTTCGTTATTTTGGCGGAATCAAACTCGGCGCAGGCGGACTCGTTCGTGCCTATACGAAAGCGACCGCGGAAGTTCTGGAAAAGGCGCGTTTTTATACGAAAAAAAAGGTCGCGGTCTACCGCATAACCTTTTCCTATAAGGTGATCGATGCCATCGATCACCACTTTACGCAAAGCGCTCGAATCACAGAAAAAACGTTCTTGGAAAACGTCACGTACACCCTTGTTCTTCAAGACACAGATCGCGCGCCCTTAACCGAGATCGAGCACTTGCTCGATCACGTCGAAGAACTCGAACCACGGGTCATTCTTGCGGGATGATCCGTCCTTTTTTTAATCGTATGAGACACCGCGACAATACGTATCGATGATCGACAGCTGATCATCGATGATGAGAAGATCAGCATCCTTGCCGACGCTAATCGTTCCCTTTCGCTGCGCGACCCCGAGATTTTCAGCGGGATTGGTTGAAGCCATGCGGATCAAGGATTCCATCGGTGCTCCGGTTATCCTTTGGACATTTTTCACAGCATCGATCATTCTTAGAACACTTCCGGCCAACGTCCCATCGGCCAGTCTCGCCTCGAGTCCTTTGACGATGACTCTCTGTCCGCCAAGATCATAAGTTCCGTCCGCGAGACCCTTGGCGCGCATCGCGTCCGTAATAAGAATCACGCGACGATCGGTCTTATTTCGAATGAGCAAGGAAATCGCATCCTCACTCGTATGGATACCATCCGCGATGATTTCCGCATACGCCTCATCCGCCAGAAACATCGTTCCCACGACACCGGAATCCCGGTGATGGAGGCCCTTCATGGCGTTATAGGCGTGCGTGAAACAGGAAGCCCCTTTTGCCAAGGCTTCTTTCGTTTCTTCTCCGGTCGCGTTCGAATGACCGATCGAAGGGACGATGTTTAATTGTTTGAGGTGTGAGACGAGTTCAAATCCGCCTTCTCGCTCGGGTGCGAGCGTCACTTCCCTGATCTTTCGACCTGATGCGCGGTCATACCGGTCGAACACGTCGACCGATGGCTTTTGGATCGCCCTTTCGCTTTGCGCGCCCTTGAACACGGGAGAAATGAAAGGTCCTTCTAAGTGAACGCCGAGACATTCGGCTCCATTTTTCACGTCACTTTCCGCCACGTTTTTCAAAGCATTTTCGATCCGTTCACTCGTTTCCGTCATGGTCGTCGCCAAAAAGGACGTCGTCCCCTCTTTTGGCAAATACTTTGAAAAAGCTTCGAGCGCTTCTTTCGTTCCGTCCATCGTATCATGACCGTAGAGTCCGTGAATGTGCTGGTCGATAAAACCGGGAATGAGCGAATAACCGGTCATATCGCGTTTTTCACCCGTGAGATGCGGCATCTCCTCCATCGGTCCGAAAGCTTCGATCGTCGTGTTAAAAACGATATAACCCTTTTCGATCGTTCGATTTTCACCGTAAATCCGAATATTTGTGAGTATCATGATTTCTTCCTCCACTCCTATATATACCACGTTTATGCCGATCTTTTCAACTTGACGTCACCTTATAAGGTTGTTATAATATGCCGATCTTTTCCAACGGAAAGCCCCATATGATGAAAATCGGTATTTTAATCGTTCAACGAGCGGCCACATAACATCAACGATCCCTAAGCCATTTTCACGAGTGCGGACATCAAATACGTCCTACCCGACAAAAACAGCCTCGGAAACAAGAAACAACCCGCTTCCTTTTAAGCCTGCGCATCCTTCTTTTGAGCGAAGCATTGGGAGCCCACCAACTCCTCATTTTTAGAAACGACGGACGATGAAAAACGACAATTCAACTTACAACACCGATAACACCTTGCTTTTTGATTCCGTTCATCATGCGGTTGAATATAACGTTAAAATCAACTATACTGAATTTACCATCGATGAACATGTCTTGGACCTTCCTTTCGGTCCATATGTCATCACCGTCCGTGCACTCGGAAACGACCAGGCAATTCTAGATTTTGCAACAAGCGAACCCTATACGTATGTCATCGAACGCGAACTCGACGGGTTCGATCAACTCGTCTCCGACATCTT
>CAYUIK010000067.1:0-27573 GCA_964444805.1 uncultured Acholeplasmataceae bacterium
CTCGATGAACTCGAACTCGCGGGTAAACTTCATGACATCGGGAAAATATCGATTCCCGATGCCATCCTGAAAAAACCGGGCAAGTTGACGGCAACCGAATGGAAGATCATGAAAGAGCACACCGTGAACGGCTATCAGATCCTCAGGGCAGCGGATGATTATTCCAACCTGGCCGATTACGCATTGACCCACCATGAGCGATGGGACGGTACGGGATATCCCAACGGTCTTTCCGGTGAGGATATTCCGCTCTTCTCGAGAATCATCGGTGTCGCGGACGCCTATGAGGCCATGACAGCTGATCGACCATACCGGAAGGCAATGGACCCAAAAGAGGCTGTAAAAGAGCTTATTAAGTGTGCCGGCTCGCAATTCGATGAAAGGCTCGTCGATATCTTTGTTCATAAGGTCTTAACGACGATCACAGAAGACTTGGTGACAACGGATTCGAATTAAAACGTTCAAGGTGTCGACCTGATTAGTCGTCATACGAACGATCTCATATAGGAGAAGGGTAAATATGCAACACGCGGTCATTAGCGTATCCGATAAAAGAAATCTCGATGCATTCGCGCGAAAGCTCGTTTCAAACGGTTTTATAATCCATAGTACGGGAAACACCTATAACACCCTGATTCAAGTGGGTATCCAAGCGTTTCCCATCGAAGATCTGACGCATTTCCCGGAAATGATGGAAGGACGAGTGAAAACGCTGCATCCTCTGATTCATGGCGGGATACTCGGAAAACGAGACGATCGGACGCATCGACGTGAGGCGGAAGCACACGCGATCGAATGGATCGATCTCGTGGTTGTCAACCTCTATCCCTTTAAAGATGCGATGTTACAACCCGATATCACAGACGAAGCGATCATCGAACAGATCGATATCGGTGGACCCGCCCTGATTCGTTCCGCTGCCAAAAATCACCGATACGTCGGTGTCATCGTTGATCCGGATGATTACGCACATGTCATCGATGAACTCGAGCAAAGAGAGACGCTATCCGCTGAAACGAAACGAGCGCTTGCGGCCAAAGCCTTTCGGTTAACGGCACAATACGATGCCTATATCGCTTCTTATTTCACTCAGGATGCTTTTCCGGAAAAGCTGACTTTGACCTATGATCTTAAGGATGTGCTCAGATACGGTGAAAACCCTCATCAAAGCGCTGCGCTCTATCAGACGAACCTTTCGATGAAGGAAGGCATTCCCTATGCGAAGGTCCGACACGGGAAAAAGCTTTCATATAACAACATCCAGGACGCCAACGCGGCTTGCCGGATGCTCAGATCGTTTAAAAAGGCGACGGCTGTTGTCGTTAAACACATGAATCCTTCCGGGATTGCTTCAGCCGATCGGATCGAAAAGGCTTTTGACAAGGCTTATCAAGCCGATCCCATCTCCATATTCGGTGGGATCGTTGCTGTAAACGATACGATCGACTTTGAGCTGGCGAAAAAACTCGACCGGATTTTTCTCGAAGTGATCATCGCCCCATCCTATACGAAAGAAGCTTTTGCCGTGTTGACTCAAAAAAAGAACATCCGGTTACTCGAGTTGGACGTCATCAAAGAAAGTGATACCTATGACCTACGCACCATAGATGGCGGTATGCTCATGCAAACACGGGACCAATCGTTATATCAGACATATGCCGTAGCGACATCGGCTAAACCAAATGAGGCGGATATGATCCAGCTCAATTTCGGTTATGAAGTCGTTAAGCACGTGCAAAGCAATGCCATCGTCATCGTTAAAGACGAGAAGACGATCGGGATCGGTGCCGGCCAGATGAACCGCGTTGGCGCGGCAAAGCTCGCTTTAGAACAAGCCGGCACAAATGCGAAAGACGCTTATCTGGCTTCGGACGCCTTTTTCCCGATGAAGGATACCGTCGAGCTCGCTCAGACCTATGGTATTCGAGCAATCATTCAACCGGGCGGGTCGATCAAGGACCAGGAAAGCGTGGATGCCTGTAACGAACACGGCATGATCATGGTCATGACCGGACAAAGACACTTTAAGCATGGCTGAAATAAAAATCCGTTCATAAGACCATGTGCATAGCTTTTTAAATCCGGCAGGCAACCTGAAACGCTATCAAGAGACGATTTCTTATATCAATCGCCAGGAAGTCATCGATTCGTTTAAGACCTGTGGAATTTTCACGATCGAACGCCAAGAGATCGATGAAGCGATCGAACCGAAGATTCAAGCGCTAGCGAAACACTTCAAATTCGAGAAGACATCAGCGTGACCTTAAGCGATGCAGTAAAGAATAGAGGAAAAAGGCATGATCGAATGCAACGTCAATCAAATACGAAAGTCGTTTGGTGCGGATCTTGTATTTGAGAACATTTCTTTCTCGGTTCAAACCGGTGAACGCATCGGACTGATCGGACCAAACGGTTCGGGAAAGACGACAATTCTCAAAATCCTGACAGGACAAGAACAGCAAGACGAGGGCGAGATCACGTTTCGAAAAGGCACGAATGTCGGGTATTTAGACCAGATACCCAATTTCGGTGCGGACGTCATCGTCGAGGACATCTTGCGGGAAGCGAAACAGGATGTCATCGATCTCAAGCATGAGATCGACGCGCTCACAGAACGACTACAGCACGAACAGGGTGAAAAACTCGAACGGTCGCTTGCGATCTACAGCAATCAAATTCACGCATTCGAACAAATGGATGGGTATCTTCTCGAGACGACGATCGACAAAGTGTGCATTGGCTTGAATATAACCGGTGACATGCGAAAACTTCCTTTTGATGTCCTATCGGGGGGAGAAAAGACACGGGTTATGCTCGCTCGGATTCTTTTGGAAAACCCGAGTATTTTACTGTTGGACGAACCGAGCAATCACCTTGACCTTGATTCGATCGAGTGGCTCGAAGATTACCTTAAGGACTATCGTGGGAGCGTACTCATCGTTTCCCATGATCGATATTTTCTCGATCACGTCTGTCAAAAGATCGTTGAACTATCCATGCACCGAGCGATCTGTTATCACGGGAACTACAGTTATTACGTGATCGAACGGGAAAGACGCTTTCTCCTTGAACTCAAAGCCTATCTGGCGCAAGAGAAACAGACGAAGCGCATGGAAGAACAGATCAAGCGATATCGAATCTGGGGCGTGATGCGTGATTCTGAAAAGATGTTCAAGCGCGCCAAAGAGTTGGAGCGTCGTTTGGATAAAGTCGAACGGCTCGACCAACCGATCAAAGACAATCCGAAGATGACACTCAAAAACAAGGATATTCCTCGGAGTGGGAAACGGATTTTAGCGGCGAACCACATGTCGAAACGGTTTGACGATGTTCTGCTCTTTGAAGACGCTAAGATCGAATTGATCGATCAGGATCGTCTTGCTGTTCTCGGTCCGAATGGAAGTGGTAAGACGACTTTGATCCGGATGCTTCTCGAAGACTTTGAACGAGACGAACCATCCTTTAAATGGGGAAAGAGACTGATCATCGGCTACCTTCCTCAAGACATTCGATTCGCAGACGAAACGAAAACGATCATCGATTATTTCATGGATGAACATGGCGTAGGTCAAGCGGTAGCGCGAAGAGAACTCGCTCAAGCTCGCTTTATCCAAGATGACGTATTCAAGCGGATCGATACCCTTTCCGGTGGCGAGAAAAGCAAGCTCATGCTTTGCTCGTTGACCTTTAATCAGGCGAATCTCATGATTCTCGATGAACCGACGAATCATCTCGATATCGATTCCAGGGAAATACTCGAAGACATGCTTTTAGAGTATCGCGGAACGATACTGTTCATTTCCCATGACCGTTATTTCATTAAGAAGATCGCTTCCAGAATCGGTGAGATCAGAAATCATCGGATCAGGTATTACGAAGGGGATTTCGATTACTATAAAGCGATTAAAAAAAGGGAAGCGGAGCCAAAGGTTGGCAAAGAAGAAAAAAAGCCGAAGATCAGACCTGCAAACAAACCGAATCGAACGAGAGACGTCGTCAAAGAAATCGAAGAATTAGAAATTCGTATGGACCAACTCGAACGCAAGATCAATGACGTGGCCTACGACCATGATGCGTTAATGGAACTCTACGCGGAAAAAGAAAAGCTTCACAAAGAGCATTCGATGCTATTTTCGTTACTCGAAGAAGCGTAACAGGTCCGGTTAACAAAGAAGTATATCGAAAGGGCAATATGAGATGAAACAACAGGATACGCCGATTAACAGATCCTTATTCGTATCCATCGAGATATGATGATCGAATGATCAGGGACAAATATAGGATAGGGAGAAAACCTATGAACGTATCGCTACGAACGATTGAAGATGCCACGACCATCAAAGACATCGACGCATCCCAATACATAAAAAGAGCGTGGCGCTTGATCGAGGGAAAAAGACGACTCGTTGAATTGAACGTTCAAAGTAACGGGTATCCCGAAGGGTTTGACGCCCACTATGAAAGTTTGAAACAAACGATTCAAAATGACGGATATGCAGTGGGTGCCTATGACAAGGATCACCTGATCGGCTTTGCCACAGTAAACAGGAACGTGTTCGGGCTAACCGCCAAATATGTTTTGCTCGATCAATTGTTCATATCCTTGCCGTACCGTAATCGGGGAATCGGAAAAGTACTCTTTTCATGTTGTGTCGATCAGGCGAAAGCCTGGAAAGCGGATAAGATCTACATCTGTGCCGGATCGGCGGAAGATACCGTCGCATTTTATGAAAAGCTCGGATGTATCGAGGCGACAGAAATCAATCAAAACTTGTATGAAAAGGATCCTCGAGATATCCAGATGGAATTTCCTTTAAAAGGGCGTTAATGGGTAACACCATCTAGTTATTTGAATCCGTGGGGTTTTTTAGGGGTTCTTCTGTGCAAGAGCCGTTTTTTAACGGGTCAATACCGGATATTGGCATGCGCGTCGATTCGATACGATTCATCTTCAGTATCGTGTCAAACTGTGGTATAGTTAGTATACGAGAAAACGAAAACGAAATAAGAAAGGATTGGACGAGATGGAAAAATTCCTTGAACTTCTTCCACTGATCATCCCGTTATTCATTGTTCAGATCGTGCTTGCCGTATATGCCTTACGCGTGCTTAAACAAACAGAAAAGGTCCGGGGCGAATCGCGACTGTTATGGATTTTGATCATAATATTCGTGAACTTGTTTGGACCGATCCTATTTTTGACATATGGGAGGATGCCGGATGGCACGAGCAGTAAAGACGAGTGACCTGGTCAAAGATTTCAACGGTTTAAAGGCGGTCGATCACTTGAATTTAGAAGTCCCTGAAGGTGCGATCTATGGTTTCCTCGGACCTAACGGGTCCGGGAAAACGACAACGCTCAAAATGCTTACGGGTATGACGAAACCGACTTCGGGAACGATTGAGATTTTAGGTGTACCCATGGTTTTCGGAAAACAGAAAATCCAGGATAATATCGGTTTTCTCCCCGATGTTCCGGGCTTCTATGACTGGATGACGGCACATGAATTTTTAACGTTCTGTGGTGAACTCTTTCATATAGACACACCGATTCTAAAGGAAAGAGTCAAGTCGTTGTTGAAGATCGTCGGTCTTGAAAAGAGCGACAAGAAGAAAATAGGAACGTATTCAAGAGGTATGAAACAACGTCTTGGCATTGCCCAAGCAATGATCAATGAACCTAAAGTGATTTTTCTGGATGAGCCGGTTTCCGCTTTGGATCCTCAAGGCAGAAAAGAAGTCATCGATATCATTCAAGGACTGAAAGGAAAAGTCACCGTCTTCTTTTCCACACACATATTATCCGATGTCGAACGGATATGTGATCGTGTCGTCATCATCAATAAAGGTGCGATCATACTCGAGGATACGATTGAAAACATAAAAGCGATGTCGAATACGCGAGACATCGAAATCGAAGCCGATGCGCCTTCGATCTCCCGTTTGTACGAACGGATCGGTCAAGAGAAGTATATCCTGAGCTTGAAGATGAATCATCAGACGATGACGCTGACCGTCGATGATCTAGACGTTGCCCGATTACATTTGAATGAAGTCATTTTCAAGCATAGGATCATGATCAAAAAACTCATGATCAAAGAGCCTACGCTGGAAGACATTTACATGAGGGTGGTGAACCATCCATGATCAATGTTTCGTTTTTGAAAAAAGAATTGATGGAAATGATTCGTACGCCGAAATTGATGATTATTACGGCCGTTTTCGTGTTCTTCGCGATCATCGGGCCACTCTCCGCGAAATACATGAGTGAACTGCTCGAGATGTTTGCTTCGGATATCCAAATCACTTTTCCTGAACCGACACACATGCAGTCATGGGAACAGTTTTACAGTAACATCACGTCGATCTCCATGATCGTGTTCCTCATTTTGATGACCGGAACCGTGGCGTCTGAAAAAGCGAAAGGGTCCGTTTATCTGGTTTTGACGAAAAACGTAACGCGCACGTCGTTCGTATTATGCAAGATCATCGCCGGGTTTTTGCTTTTTACCGGCATGTACGTCCTTTCGATCTTGATCGGGTGGTATTATACGAGCATTCTATTCGGTCAAGTCTTTTATGAGGGTTTGTTTCTGTCATTGATCTCGGTTTACGTCCTGGGACTGTTTTTCACGATGGTTGCCGTTATGCTGAGTATCGTCTTGAAGTCCACGACGCATGCAGCACTCATAGCCTTTGGCGTATATGCGTTCTTGAATATCTTGACCGTGTTCAACGGATTGAACCGTTTCAATCCTGCCGGTTCGGCCATGTTGGCCATGGAAGGACTCAAAGGCGAAAATGTCCGTTTTCCGCTGGTCACCAACATGATCGTGACGATCGCTCTGACCGTTTTTCTCATGGTCTTGTCGACACGGACGTTCAAGAAGCAGGAATTGTAGATCGACCTATACCGACATGAACACATACGTTATGAATCGAGCCGATGATCGATAACACATACATGATGATTGATCATGATCCATTTGGATGTTGATATGTGAAGTCTTCTCACAGGTAATCCGTCAAGTGGATTTTTTCATATGTCATTACAAGGAGCAACCAAGCACATGAACGATCGCAAGATGGCCAGAAGTAGAATGATGCGTCTGCCGCAGATCTTGGCATACGTTTTCATACCATCGGTACTTACGACGGCTTTGTATATCGTTTTAAGTATTTCTTTTCACCGTGTTTTACCGACGATTCTTTTGTTTTTCATTGCTGCAACCTTACTACTGTTCCCGTTACAGATCGTTTTGATCATGAAAGAGAGCAAGGATGTCTACGGCAAATACTCTTTGCGAAGCGCACTCGATGATCAGCGAAGGCATCCGCTCTGGTTTACGTTTTTGCTGGGGATGGCCTCTTTCGGATTTGCCGGATTGATGACGCTGACCCTGATGCCTTGGGAAGCTTCTTTATTCGGTTCATTGTCTTCAGCGCTATATCAGGCCATTCCCAAGTATTTCAACTGGGGTAATCTGGATCATATCCGTTCTTATTCGAAACCGGTTCTAATCGTTACCGGAGTGTTCTATCTGATCTTGAATGGATTTGTCGGTCCGATCGTGGAAGAATTGTTTTTCAGAGGGTATCTGACAAAAAAGTTGAAGCTGAACAACTGGCTCGCGCCTTTCCTCATGACCGTACTCTTTTCCATCTATCATTTTTGGCTGCCGTTCAGTCTGATCTTTCGCATCATCGCGTTTTTTCCGGCATTCTATTGGACTTGGAAACTCAAGGACATTAAAGTATCCATTGTTTTTCATTGTTCCAGCAATCTTTTTGCGACCATCATGCTATTCCTGACCATCATGTCCGCTTGAATCGAGATGAATCGTTTGCCCGACTTTACGATTTACAAATGAGAAAAAGGGGAAGTGTACGCATGCTCTCATGAGCTGGACGTATACGCGACCACATATGAAATGGCGAATATTGAAAAATGATCTGAATCGAAACCGGTTGGTTTCAAGTATCTTGTTCGTATTTATTATCTTTTCCACATTACTTGTTGCCGGGTCCGTCACGATCATCAGTCGTTTGACGGGATCCGTTGACAATCTGTTTGAAAAAGCCGATGCCTTGCATTTTCTGCAAATGCACTCCGGAGATATCGATCAGGATGAAATCGATCGGTTTGTTGTTGACAATGCGCTTGTGAAAAAACAACAATCGATCATGATGATCAATATCGAAGGCGAACATGTTTTCCTGACCGATGACGACATATCATTATCCGGAAGTGCGATTGACCTAGGTTTTGTCAGGCAAAGTGTCGGATTTGATTATTTGCTCGACTTGGACAATGAAATCATTCAAGTGGAAGACGGACAGATCGCCGTACCGATCCATTACATGACGACCTACGACCTCTCGGTAGGTGATCGTTTTCACATACGAGACGGGTCCTACGCCAAGACATTTGAGATTTCAACCTTTT
Source organism: uncultured Acholeplasmataceae bacterium (assembly GCA_964444805.1). Taxonomy (GTDB): domain Bacteria; phylum Bacillota_I; class Bacilli_A; order Acholeplasmatales; family Acholeplasmataceae; genus RECG01. Next base: position 8,447 of record CAYUIK010000067.1, read on the forward strand.
TGCGAGACAGTCAGATGAATTCGACGCTTGCTTCGTCCAAAAGATTTCTCGTAAGCGAAAACGATCATGCCGACCTTGAAATGCATATCGGCAGCATCGAGTATCTGATCGAGTTTCAATTGACCGATATCACACGAATCAGTGAATTTGCAGCTCTTTATGTTGCGGCAGGTCTACCCTCGCAAGGACCGACGATCGAATATTCGCTCTTGCGGATGATCAACATGATCAGTGACGGAATCATGGCTGCAGTCATCATTTTGGCGGGTGTTCTTCTGGTCCTGATTTCCATGTTATGCCTTCGTTTCGTCATTTTGGCGACTTTGGAAGAAGACATGCAAGAGATTGGCGTCATGAAAGCGATCGGTGTTTCATATCGGGACATTCGAGAGCTCTATATCGTCAAGTATGTCGTTTTTGCCGGTATCGGATGTGCTTTCGGTTATGTGTTTTCTTTGTTCTTCAGTCATCTCTTCACTCGAAACATCACGCTATACATGGGCGCTACGGAACGATCGGTCGGGACTGTGATCTTTCCAATGATCGCGGTTGGTCTCGTATTCCTGCTGATTATGGCATATTGCAGAAAACTGGTCCGTTCGATTCGGAAAATAAGTGCGGTAGAAGCCATGTATCCGGAACGCATTCGTAAAGTGAAGAAAAAGAAATCATATGTTTCCATTAAGACATTTAGAAAAATGAATCACAATACCGGAATCGCTTTCCAGGACGTATTCGGCCGATTCAAGACATTCGTCTCTCTTCTGATCCTTTATATGACCTGTGTTGTTCTTATTATCATACCGATCAATTTGCTGAATACTTTGCAATCACCCGATTTCATTGAGTATATGGGCGTATCGCAAAGCGATATCCGCATCGATCTGCAACACCACGAGGACACATCCGATCTTTTATCGGATATTGCGATCAAGCTGGAAAACGATCATCGAGTTGATCAATGGTCCGCTTTTTCAACGTATAAGTTCAAACTTCAAACGGATGAGGAATCTTTTTTGTCAATCGATGTTGAAAACGGGGATTTCACGATCTTTCCGATCGAGTATCTGGATGGACAATATCCTTTGGAAGATGGGGAAATCGCACTTTCATATTTATGGGCTCAGGAATTGGGGTATCGTGTCGGTGATTCCTTGACGTTGCAGTTGCCGGATGAAACGTTGATCTCTTTGTCCGTAACAGGTATCTATCAGGATATTACCAATGGCGGAAAGACCGCCAAAGCGATCTTTCCAAATCTTGGTTTCGATCCCGTTCGTTCGATGGTCAACATCGACGTCGTTCATTCCAAGGACATTGTTCAGTTGCAAACGGATTACAAGGATGCGTTTGCCGATGCCAAGGTTACGGATACCAAGGATTATTTGAATCAGACATACGGTAGTATGATCGAACAGACCGAATTCGTTGTCATCCTGGCTGTGGCCATTTCATCGGTCATGTTCCTTTTGATCGTCTCGCTATTCCTCAAATTGATGCTTGCCAAGGATATCGCGCAAAACGCAATTATGATGAGCCTTGGGTTTTCGAGAAGGGATATAAGACTTCAATACTTCAAACGGATTATCGGATTGTTATTCGTGGGGATTGGTTCAGGCATTGTCGTAGCGAACACGCTCGGACTGATCATCGTAAGAATGGTGTTTGAAACGATGGGTCTTCCCAAGTTGAGATTCGTCATCCATATCTTTCAAGTCTTTGTTGTGATACCGATTGTTTTGTTCGTCTTGTTGGGAATTGCGGCATGGATCGGAACGTTGTCCATTAAGAACATCAGTATTTCAACACTGAATGCGGAATAGGAGAAAAAAATGAATACAATATTGAAGACGGATCAAGTATGTAAGGACTATATCCATGGGACGCAAACCCAGCGGGTCCTGAAAAACGTGGACATTCAGATTCAACAAGGAGAATTCGTAACGATTATGGGAAGTTCGGGGAGCGGCAAGTCAACCCTGCTATACGCGATGAGCGGTATGGACCGTGTTACGAGTGGTCGTGTCATGATCAACGATCAGGAAATAACAACCATGTCGGAAGAGGCTCTTGCAAGGCTTCGATTGACCGAGATGGGGTTTGTCTTTCAACAAAGCCATTTATTGAAAAACTTGAATATCGAAGACAATATTCTGCTGCCCGCATTCAAAGCCAAAATGATCGGACACGATCAAGTTATTGAGCGTGTCCGTCAGTTGATGCAAAAAATGGGAGTTGCCGAACTTTCCCAAAACCGCATACACGAGGCATCAGGAGGGCAACTTCAGCGTGTTGGCATGTGTCGCGCACTGATCAATGATCCGAAAATACTGTTTGGGGATGAACCCACAGGAGCGTTGAATCTCAGTGCCACACTGGAAATTCTGGATTTGCTCGATGATGCTCATAAAGAGGGAACGACGATCGTTTTGGTGTCACATGATGCCCGTGTCGCTGCACGTAGTGAGCGTGTTCTGTTCATGGTTGACGGACAGATCGTCGATGAACTCGTTTTGGGCAGATATGACAAAACTGCCGAAAACGACAAGGACAGAGAGTTCAGACTGATCGAATGGTTGAAGAACAACTCTTTCTGATCCGATTGATGATTATCATCATTTCGCCTGACGAAGGTGTTCTCGTTTATAAAAACCAAGAGAAAGTGAAATGAAAAAATGAAAAACAAAGCGATTCAAGAAACAAGACCGTTAGCGTATCTGCTTTTCGCCATGATCGCCTTCGGCTTTTTAGGCTTGGAATTCGGTGTTCTTTTTATTTCGAGAATCATCGACGGCAGAAGTCTGAATCAAGTCGGCAATTGGCCGATCCACTGGTATGGGGCGGTCGCCCATTGGATGATCACGATTGCCGTTTGGCTCATCGGTGTCTTCCTGATTACGTGGTGGGCCCGAAAGAAGAACGTCTTGGACCGATTGGTGAACTTCAGACAATCCAGAAAAGGGTATTACTTGGCGATGATTGCCGTTGTCCTTGTCGTGGTTTCCGCAGGCATACAGTTTTTAATCAGTGAACAGGCATTTCCCCAAGTCTATTCGGAATACAAGGGGTTTCTTAATATGTATGGCGAACAGGCGTTGATCGTTACCGTGTTTCAAGTGCTTTATTATGTCGTGGAGATGCTATTGGTCTTCATCATGATCGTTTTGTTTCAAAGATTCGGGGAACTCGTATTCAAAAACAGATACATTCCTTATGGCAGTATCGGACTTATGTTGACATGGGGGATGATCCATTTCGTTTCACATCCTGACGGTGCAGGATACGTAACGATATGGTCGTTGGTGCCGGGACTCATGTACATTTACGGCGAAAAGCGATTCATACCGGTGTATCTTCTACTGGTTCTCGGGTTCATTCTCTAGATGGTCAGATCCGATGTGAGTCGGGTGTCGTTGACGAAAGGACGGTGACCGGATTGATCGTATGGATCGGTTTGTTTGTTTTGGAAATCGGTTTGTTCGTTTTCGCATATCGTTCGAGATCTTTCGAATACGTGCGTATTCGAAATGTGAGAATCGCGACGTTCATTCTTCTTCTCGTTCTTGGTATTTTCGGTATCATCACGTGGTCGTTTCGTTATTATGGGCTATTCGTTCTAATCCTATCCATGATCTTGGTCACACAGATGAAAGTGTTGAAAGATCAAAAAGAATCCAAATCCTACACGGTCAAGAGACATATGAAAAAAACGGTCATGGTCATCCTGCTGTTCGGGTTGGTCATGGTGCCGGCGGTCGTATTTCCCGACTACGAGCCATTAGCTGCAACCGGACCCTATACGGTTGAGACGAGTTCTTACGTCTTTGAAGATTCGAATCGGAGGGAAACATTTTCGGATCAAAAGGATTATCGTCAAGTCGGCGTAAGCGCCTGGTTTCCGGACAATGAAAACGAAATCTATCCTCTCATCGTCTTCTCGCATGGAGGCATAAGTCTCGTTACGAGCAATGAATCGTTGTTCTTGGAGTTGGCGAGTCACGGATATATCGTTTTTTCAATCGGTCACCCTTACCACAGCATCACAACAAAAAACGCAAACGGAAACAACGTTTGGATCGACAAAGGATACATGAACGAGTTGAACCGGGAAAACGCAAGAGAAAATCCGAACGACAGTCACGAACTGTATCAAAAATGGATGGACCTTCGAACCGGCGATCTCGACTTCATCATCGAGCGCACGCAACGAAACGTACGTGATGATCCGGACCTTTTCAAACGGATCGACAGGGAAAGAATCGGTGTCATCGGACATTCTCTCGGTGGTTCGGCAGCGCTCTGTCTCGGAAGAAACAGAAACGATGTCCAGGCGATTATCGCACTGGAATCACCTTATCTGTGCGATATTTCAGGCGTTATCGATAAAGCGTTCGTTTTTGATGATGCAGCATATCCCGTTCCGGTCCTCAATATCTATTCGGACAGCACGTGGCATTTTCTTTCCGCCTTTCCCCAATACGGACAAAACCATGTCATGCTGAATGACCCCGAGTCCGTCGTCTTCAATCTTCATATCGATGGTACCGGACATTTCTCATTGACGGATCTGTCTTTGACAAGTCCGCTGATGACGCGCATGCTCAACGGATTTCCGGCAACAAGACATTCAAAGGAAGTATTGAAGATCATCAACGAAGAGAGTCTGGCATTTCTTGATCTTCATCTGAAATAACAAAAACACATGGATGCCCGTCTCATGCATTCCTGGTTCCAAGTGTTTTTTTCAAAGTGTATCACGATAAACGTTATCGTCATAAAGCACACATGATTGATCTTGATCGAAGTCATGATTTCCTTGGCAGCAGGATTTACCATATCGAAAACAAAATCCCTTGATCAAGGGATCTTTTTTATGATATGCCGTTGTATAAAGTTGTATGACGCTGTTGTATAATATGTGATATGCCCTGTGAAATGACTCACTCTTCGGCGAATACGGATAAGCCGTAATTGATCAGATTCAGTCCGAATATGCTGACTAGAACCAGGGGAAATACGTTTTCTTCGATACGGAAATCGCCGGAAACGAGGATCATAAGGAGAACCAGAACCAAAGGTATGCCGTAAAGCAGGACGGATACGATGGAATTCCTTCGTTCGTGATAGGGAGAACGGTATTGACCGATGGCAACCAAGATCAGAATCAGGAAATAGATCATTTGCAGGATTCCGCTTCCGATTTCTTTAAATCCGGGATACTTGCCGATCTGATAGAAGAAATAGGCGTAGAACATGAAAAAATGAACGATGGCCAAAACGGAACCGATGAAGTAATATGTTTTACGTCTCACTTTGTCCTTGTTCCATCCTTTCATAAAAATCAGACAACATCCTCTTGAATGGGATGAATGTATCGCTCGGGCGTCGTTTCATTCGCCATGGTCACGTAAAGGGTGTCTTCTATGACAAAGACGCGATAGATGGTATAATCGTCGTCTCCGGTTATCCATAAAGGCGTATGACTTGGGCTCTCGTTCGTTTCAGATCGGTCGGTTCTTCCTGTGAAAATCCATACGAAGGCACTATCCAGATCGAGAGCTGGATTGAAGTCCGGGTTCAGGTGTGCGAAATGAGTCGTATCGATCGTCGCGAAACAACTTCGCTGCAAGATGCGATCGATCAGGTTTGGTTCGGGCGTGATGGTTGGAGCGTGCTTGTATTGAAACCGGAATTGAAACGTGTCGAAATCGATCAGAAGCGGCTCAGCGAGTTCGAGAGAAAACAAATAGTCTTTCATGGCCTCGCGCGTGTATTCGTAAGGATAGTCGATCATGATGACGGCGTTTTCGAGTTGTGTTTCGGATTTGACCTCTCGGACGGAAAAGGCGAGACGATCGCCCAGATCGGTCTTCACGTAGGAAACGATCAGCCAGGCCTGTTCGCACCGGTTGACATGACGGGCATTTTCAAGTTGTTTTTCCATATCCTTCGTCAGGTGGGAAAATCTCACGTTCTCATAATTCGGATCGATCCGTGCGGATGCGTATACGTCGAGTACGTCCACCTGATACTTGCTTTCGATTGCCCAGATCATATCGACACCGATGGCCTCCCCCTGACAGGAAACAAGCGATGATGCCAATCCGAACATCAGCCATAGGATAAACCATCTCTTCAATGTCATATGGATCTCCGTTTTTATTGTATTTTTTTAGAACATGCATCAGAATCAGGAACACATGTATTATACATGGTTTTTTTTCGGGAAACAAGATGTGCTCGCTCGATTGACATCGCTCGATTAACCGTTTCCGTCCGTTTTCATTCATAAAGCAGACGTGCTATAATAGCTGTAAAACGCCAAAGCGATCGTGAACAAAAAAGCAAAGGAGTAATACCATGTCCAAAGTATATATCATAGAAGGTTTGCCGGGGAGCGGGAAATCGACTTATTCAAGGCGATTGGAAACATATCTGAAGTCCACGGGAAAACGCGTCAAACGCTACAGTGAAGGGGATTTGCATCCCGTCGATCTGGCATGGATCGCGGTTACGGACGAGAAAACCTTTGATAACCTGTGCGAGTCGTTTTCGGATCAGAAGGAAGAAATTCTTTCGAACACGAAACGAGTCGGTGATCGGTATTATACCGCCTACACCAAGATCGGCATATCGGATGCGAACCACAATCCGCATCAGGCGTTTGCCGCACACAGTATTTACAAGACCAGGGATTTGAAGACGTTCTTCGCGGCACACATGGACTTGTGGGAAACCTTTGGCAGAACGCATCAACCGGATACGATCTACGTTTTCGAGTGCGTATTCCTGCAAAACCACATCAATCAGTTGATCGCTTCCTTCAACGTGGACTTTGAAGAGATGGTCTCTTATTTTGATACGCTGATCAAGACGCTCGATCGCCTTGATCCGGTTATTCTCTATATCGACCAAAAACATATCGAGAAAACCTTGCAAAGGCTCGTCGAAGAAAGACGAAGTCCGGATCACACCTTGTACAAGGACTGGATTGACCAGGTTCTCGACTATATGGAAACACTGCCTTACGCCAAAGAACGCGATTACGTTGGATACGACGGCTTGATCCGTTACTTCAAGGATCGGCGAAAACATGAACGCGCCGTTTTGGACAAAATCAGCTGCAAGCATCACGTGATCACGCTCGATGGAGACTATGAAGCCGTATTCACGGAAATGAAGGCTCTGATCGAGCGCGATGAGTGTTGAAGTCGACCTCAAGGGTCTATTATGGTAAAATCAACGTAATATGGCTTCAAATGAAGAACTGACATGAATCCATGGATAGAGATGAGAAAAGAGGTAAAAAAAATGAAAGCCGATACGATTACACTGACATTTGACAATCGATTCGACGGTGAAATGGTTTCACCGACGGGAACCGTACCCCTAGGAAGTCGGGAACAGGGCGTAGCATCCTATCATTTGCTCTTCGGAGCACTCGCTTCGTGTTTTTATGCTACGTTTTTGAGCGTCGCCGACAAGATGAGGCTTGTCTTTACGGATGCTTCGATCGAAGTATCCGGAGACAAACGGGATGAAGTTCCCGCAACACTTGAACACGTGACGATCAAAATGGTTGTCCGGAACGGATCCGATGAGACCAAACTGAAAAAAGCCGCCGAACTCGGTGCGAAGTATTGCTCGATTCATGAGACGGTTTCTAAGGTAGCAAAAATCGATCTCGATGTTTCATTCGAGAATGAATAAAACAGCAGTGCTCTCTTAGGATTTCAATCCGAAGGATGAGCACTGCTTTTTCTTTCGGCTCTATCATTACTTTAGGGGTAAGTCCTTCAATTTCTCATAATATGCTTCCAAGAAAGACTTGATCTCTTCTTTTGTCAATACTTGTCCAACTGAAAACGCATCATAAAAAAATATTTGAGTACGTCGTTTTTCATACACACCACCCAATGGAATAGGGCGACTATTTTTATTTTAGTAGTCTTTTTCGTGTTTGCCCATAAGATCGACATATTCTCAACAACTTCAGAAAAAAGCGACCAAAATTTGTTTGGTCGCCATATTTTGATCTATTTAATGCTAAATTCAGGAAGGGAATTTGCCAATCAATTCGCGTCCAATGTGCCATCATAGATCTGAACTCGGACAGGCATGCGATCCTTTACTTATTTTTGTTCATCAACCATGCATGGATATTGAACCTGCATAAAGATCTCTTGATTCCGGATGTGTGTGATGATTCGCGGTCTTGATCTTCAAATAGAAAAGAACGATGCTTGGGATGACCTCTCGTCATTTTCATCACTCGAATTTAGCTGAAAGGTATTATAATGGAAATATATGCATCAAAAACAGGAGCGTACACTATGGCACGAACAGATGTAAGAAAAAAGCTTGCTTTCGCAGCCGCCGATATTTATGGCGGAGGATCGTTTAACATCGTTAACTTCCTTTATCCGGGTTTTCTCGCGATTACGGTCGGAATTAGTCCCTATTGGATCGGGGTCGTCATGCTGGTTGCCCGAATATGGGATGCTGTGACCGATCCCTTGATGGGACATATTTCCGACCGGACTCAGTCGAGGCTCGGGAAAAGAAGGATCTATCTCGTTTTTGCTTCACCCTTCGTGTTGTTGTCGATGTATCTGCTCTTTTTTCCGTTCGCTTTTTCCGAGACTGCGCTTCGGGTGATCGCCGTACTTTTGTCCTATCTGATCTTCACGACCGTTCAAACAGCGGTGATGATTCCCTATTACTCGCTTTCAAGTGAAATCTCGAGCGATTATCAGAAACGGGCATCCTATAATTCCTATCGCCTCGGGTTCTCCATTTTCGCCTCGATCCTCTGTGTCGCTGTTCCCGGCATCATCGTCGGAATGTTCGGTGACAAGGCGATCGGTTATCAGGTCATGAGTCTTTCGTTCGGTCTTCTGTTCGGGTTGTCCGTGCTTTTTACCGGACTTTTCGCCCGAGAAGAAATTCTGACACCGAAAGTCACGACGAAACTTTCGGTCAAGGACATGGTCAAACCGCTCTCCCTCCGTCCCTTCAGACAGTATCTCGGCATGTTTTTGGTTCTCCAGATGTCGATGGCGATCATGAGCGGATTGTTCTTCTTTTATGTCGATTTCTTTATTACTAGAAATCAGACGGCAAACAGTGAAACGACCATGGTTGGCATGATCGCTGCGGCCCTCATGTTTTCCATGCAGATCGTCGCGCTCCCGGTCTATCTGAAAATCATCGAAAAGAAAGGTAAAGCCTACGCCTACCGTGTTGGGGCCTATCTTTGGATTTTCACGGCTCTCTTTATCATCCTGATTCCTGCGGACGTGAATCCGATCGTTATCTATCTATTGGGTGCCTTCATGGGTTTTGGCATAAGCGGACCGGGTCTCGTACCCCATACGATGTATGGCGACGTCGTCGATGCCGGACAGCTCAAGTTCGGTGACCGACTCGATGGCCAGATGAGTGGGTTTACGAACTTCATCAACAAGATCGCGCAAGCCGTTGGCTTGGCCTTTGTCATGTTTTTGATCGGTATGGCCGGATTCCAGGAACAAATACCTGGTGGTGATCTCGTCCTTAGTCAACCGGATCGTGCGACACTTATGATTCGGCTCATCATGTCTTTCGCACCACTCGTTTTCATGGGTATCGGCATATGGATTTCCTATCGATATAAAATCGATCAGAACCAACAAAAAATCATCAAGGAAGCGATCGAGTCGAATCGTCCGGATCGTGCGTCCATCATCGAGTCCTTATAAATGAAAAGACCAAACCTTTTTCTCTATCTCGTCCTCGGCTTTTTCATCAAAATCTATGCGATCAGCAAAGGTCAACGCATCATCCTAAAAGAACGTATCCAGGGACCGGCAGTTATCCTTTCCAACCATACGTCGTTCTATGATTTTATCTATACGACCGCTGCCGTATATCCGAAAAGGGTGAGTTATCTCGCTGCCAGCAAAATGTTTTATGAGCCAGTCACGGGTTTTCTTTTAAGACTTGCCCGGGCGATTCCCAAGAGTCTCATGCAAGCCGATCCGGGTGCGACAAGGAAAGCTTTCCGTGTACTCAAGAGAAAAGGCATTCTTTCGATCTTTCCGGAAGGACAAATATCACCGACCGGAACATTTATGAAACCAGCCTTTTCGATCGCGAAGTTCTTGAAAAAAGCAGACGTCGATGTCTATATCGTCAAACATAGGAACGTCTATCTATCAAACCCACCGTGGTCAAAGCATGCGTTCGGAGGAAAAATCGAAACCGAGAAAAGATGCATCATCACAAGCAATGAGCTTGTTTCATTGTCCTATGACGCGATCTATCGGATTGTCTGCGAGGCACTCGCTTTTTCCACGTCGGCCTACAATAAGGAAAAAAGGTATCTCTATAGAAAAAAACCGATTACGAATCTCGAGAACGTCATCTACCAATGCCCTTCATGCCGGCATGAAGGGCTGAAAGCCGATCGTCGTCACCTTTCGTGCCCGTCCTGCGGATACGAACTCGTTTTTGACCGTTACGGTCTACTCGATGGCCGAGGGATCGACGAGTTGTTTTTGGAACAGGAAAAATCCGTCCGAAAGGAAATCGACAACACCCCGGATTATCTTTTGAGAGCGAAAACAAGACTCAAGTCCTTTCGCAATCAAAGACTCGTCGATGTCGGTGAAGGACACTTGACGCTCAAACGCTTCGAGTATGCGTATCAAGGTACCGTCGATGGCGAGGAACGGACGCTTCGATTCAAGGTCCGTACGACGCCGACACTTCCTTCGGATATCGGAAGAAACATCCAGATCTATGAGGGAAACCAGATCTATCAGTTCGAGATGGATGTGAGTTGGTTGCCGACGAAGTTCGTCCATGCGGGAGAGCACATGCATGCGCTGCAGCTGAATCATAGGGAATAAAGAGAGAGTTTTGACACATGATCTGTTAGAAAGATGAAAAACGCATCATCCCTATCGGAGGTCGTGATTTATGAAGGGCATGTCAACGAAGATCCGGCCGGACTGTCTGTGACCCAGTGAAGATTTTCTTTTGCTCGTTCTGATTTTGTTGAATCATTACGAAATCACTGCTCACTTTTTACATGGTATTTCATATAATGGTCATGGTTCGTGAAAGTTGGGTAAACCATGACCTTTGAGATGTGGTCGAGCAGTCATTATCTTTTTATGTTTTTGCCTTTCATCTTCTTGTCCGTTCTTTTCGTTTTCACCAAAGATCGGACGCGTGAGGCGAATCGTCGGATCGGTATCGTTCTGTCCGTTTTCGCGATTATCATTCTGATTCTCAGAAACATCGAGATATGGATCGGGAAATCCTATCGGTTCGACGTGGAACTCATCCCGTTGCAGATCTGTCATTTCGCCAATTTCGTCTTGTTGATCGCGCTTTTGACGAATAGGCAGACCTGGTTCAATTTCGCGTTGATTCTCAATCTTCCCGCGGCGATGGTCTCGATGATCTTCGCGAACTCATTGACCAATTATTCCACGATCATCAGTTTCCGAGGGTTCGCCTACATCATGGGACACGCGCTGCTTGTTGTGATTCCGTTATGGCTCTTTATGACCGGGTTCGTCGTATTGGATCAGCGGATTTTCAAGAAAACACTCGTTCTGGTAGGATTGCTGTATGCGGGAAGTGTCGTCTTAAACAATCTGATGTTTGTTCTTTTCGGTCAGTATTCGAATTACTTCTACACGATGAAACCGGAAAAAGGAACACCGCTCGAAACGTTTTTCGATCTGGGTCGGGTATACCACCTGAATGATTTCCGCGTGAATCCGCTCTATCTGCTCTTGACGGCGATTCTGGGTTTCATCGTCATGATTGCCGTCTATTCGGGTTTCAGCATAGTGAAAGGTCGGACGAAACGAGCAGCCGTTCAAACGAAGAGAACCGCCTGAGAATACGATCGGAAGAACTTCGATCGTTTTTTTTACATCCGATGATGCTTTTCGTGTGGTCACGTACAAAAACGCATCGAATCCTCCCGAGCGAACAGGGGATGTGATAAACTGGTGGTGCATACGTTTTTTCAAAGAAATACGTGCACTATGGAAAGGATGAAGTTTGCTCATGATCCGGGAAGAACACATGTATCCGACCATCAAGACCTATCTCGAATCTCTTGGGTTCGTCGTGAAAGCGGAAATCGGGAATGTCGACGTCATGGCGATCAAAGACGAACTGGTAATCGCGGTGGAAATGAAAACGTCTTTTACCACCAGACTGATCTATCAGGGTCTGAAGCGGATGCACACGTTCGACTATGTCTATCTCGCCATTCCCAAACCGACCGGCAAAGTCCTCAAGTCATCCGGTTTCAAGGAAAAGAAAACGATTGTCAGACGTCTCGAACTCGGGCTACTTTTGGTTGATTCGGACAAGAAATCGGTCGATGTCGTCATCGATCCCGAAGCGTATCGTCTGCAAAGACAAAAAAAGAAGCGCGTCAAACTCTTAAAAGAGTTCCATGCGCGCCGTACGGGAATGAATACCGGGGGCGTAACGAAAACGAAGATCATGACGGCATACCGAGAACTCGCTTTGCTCGTTCTGGATGCCTTGAAAGACGGACCTGAAACGACGGCGTATCTGAGGGCTTATACGAACCGGAAAAAAGTCGTCTCGATTTTGCAGAAAAACCATTACGGTTGGTTCGAACGGGTCGATCGGGGGATCTACCGGATGACATCCAGCGGAGAAAAGGCACTTGAAACGTATCAGGAAGAGATTCTTCTGATCAAAGCGTCACACGTTTCATTGGAATCCGGCACATGATCTTCGATCGTTTAATCGACGGTTTCTCGACAGAGACCGTTTTTTGATGTCTGAAACATGAGGATGGCGTTTAACGTAGAGCTGTCTCGATGATGCATCCGAGTGCGTTTTCCATTTGACCTCGTTCCATGGAATACGGCAAAGACTTCAGTCGTGCCTGTTCGGGAAACTGCGGCAGATGGATAAAACCGGCCTTCAGATTCGGATATTTCATGAATCCTTCATGAAGCACGTGATACATCACGTGATTGCAGACAAAGGTCCCGGCACTGTTGGAGATTTTGACGGGAATTCCTTTTTTCGTCAATGATTTTTCCATTTCATGGATCGGCAAGGTTGAAAAGTAAGCGGCCGGGCCCGATGAAACGATCGGTCGGTTTTTCGGCATGAACCCCTTATTGTCGGGGATCCGGGCGTCATCGACGTTGATGGCGACGCGTTCGAGCGAGATCTCTTTCCTGTCCTGGGCCAGTCCGAGCATGATGACGATCGCGGGTTGCGTGTCCTGTATGGCTTTTAGGATGGTTTTTTCGGATTGGCCGAACACGGTCGGAACACGCAGCTTGACGATGTTCGCATCGAACATGGTCGAATCGAGACTTTCGATGATGTCATAGGACGGATTGACGGTTTCGCCCCCGAAGGGTTCGAAACCGGTCAAAAGTACGGTTTTCATGGAAGGTCAACTCCTTTGGTTTCATTGTACCGCAAATCGCAGGAAAAATCTTCATGTTCACTTTGAATTGAAATCCGGATCTTTCGGGTGCATAACCTTTGAGGAACACGCCTTTCTTCGATATAATGACAACAACCCCAAAAGCGTATTTTTGGTGATTCAAGACGATTTCAAAGGGGAAACTGCACGTCTCGGATCAGAGAAAGGGAGGTTCTTGTTCTATGAAGAAATATCTTGGAGTACTGGTTTTGACGCTTTTCATCCTGACGCTATCGGCCTGCGATCTGCTGGCGGAAGAAAGCGAGGATGTGACCATCACGTTTGAGACACATATGGATATGGACTTGCATCCGTTGACATACGAAAGAGGAGAGACCGTCATTCTGCCGGAACTTATGTCAACGGCGGATATGGTTTTTTCCGGTTGGTTCACCGATGAGGAAAGAACCGTTTCGGCAACCGATCTGGACGATCGAACCGAGGATTTCACCGTGTATGCGAAATGGGAACCCAGACGATATGACGTTCTGGTCGATGTTTATCGTGAGGTCAAAGTCGATCGCTTCGTCATGAACGAGGTCGCCATGTTCATCGTCGACGATGAGGGTCGTTTGAACGTTCAAAGGACGCAGGAAAACCCGTTGGCCGGCGAATCCGGATGGCAGGAAACACCAGAACTCGATGGAACGTGGTATCCCGATGACGATGGTGACGGGTACGGGTTGTTGACCGCTTGGGAAATGAATGCCTTTGTCGTGACACCCGATGGTCGGATCTTTTCCTGGGGTGACAACACCTACGGTCTGCTCGGAACCGATCACGGATGGTCCGGATCATTTGTCGAGATCACCGACCGATTCGAATTGTCTGAAGATGAGCGGATCATCGAGATCGTCGGAAATGAAAAAACGGCATTCGCACGGACCGACGGTGGCCGTGTTTTTGCCTGGGGGACGAATCACGAGAATCTCATGGGTGATCCGGAACTGACGGGCATATCGGCTCCAACAGACATCACGGATTACATTTGTGGTGATACCGACCATTTTCTGATCGACATCGCCGTCTCCGCTGATCACGCGATCGCTTTGACCGCCGAACACCAGGTTCTCATCTGGGGCCGGGATACCGAGGGTTGGATACCCGGTTTCGAATTCGCGAACACGAGGGACCACGCGGAAAACATCACGGACATCCTGTTCAGAGTCATGGGAACGCACGTGACGGACATGAGAGCGGCACATGGGACGGTGATCCTTGTCGGCGAGGGAAATCAGATGCTCGTTCTGGGCGAATCACACATGGCTCAGGACCACACGTTGCTCGAAATCGAAGGTGACGGATGCGCAGCCTTGGCCGAACCGGCCGGTGGAGGTTCGGGAAAAGTCTGTCTCATCGATATCAAGATCACCGAAAACAACGCGTTCTTCCTTTATTCGGACGGTACGCTTACCGGAATCGGCTATAACACCGCCGGACTCATAACGAGCAAGAAAGGCTATGACTACTATGTCGCCCGTCCGGAAGCGATCACGACGAATTTCACACCGGAGTCTTTGACGATGTCATCCTTTGAAGCATGTGCGCTCGCCGATAACGGAGAACTCTGGTGCTGGGGCGACAACAGTTCGAAGCGTCTTGGCAGAAATAACGAACTCCTGCTCTCGACCAACTATGCCTATGTGACCTATGAAGGAGAACGAACGGATTACGAGGGTATATCCGAAGACCCGGATTCCTTGCGTTCGTCGGCCGGACCGATCTTCGTTCTTTCTCCACCGGAAGCGATCATCTATGCACCGTTCATCGAACCTTATCGAGTATTCGATGTGACCAGATTTCATATCGGCGGAATCGGCATGGATATGGATGCTGACGGGGTCGTCGACGAACTGATCAAGGATGTTTGCAGCATCGGTGGTGGTGATTGTGACGACACGGTCGGATCCGTTCATCCGGATGCCTTTTTGAACAACGCGGCAAGCGATGGGGATATCCAATGGACGTTTGAAGTCATTCTTGATCGAGTCGAGCGGAATTGATCGATCACAAGAACGATACCCACATCTATGATACGTTTCGCTTCTGACCGCGGGCGTTTTCGATTCGCGTCAAAAGGGATCGAATGACGGTTTTGTACAATTCGTCTTTCAACACCCGATCTTCGGTCTGATTGTCGATGTTCGGGTTGTCATTGACTTCAATGACGTAAATGGATCCGTTCGACACCTTGATATCCACGCCATAAAGGCCGTCGCCCATGGCACACGCCGCACGGGTGGCGACGTCGAGGATGTCTTTGGGGACGTCTTCCAACCGATAGGTCTCGACCCGGCCCGACTGTTCCTGTTTTTTCTTGCTGTTCCAGTTGATGATCTGCCAGTGATTTCTGGCCATATGATAGGTACAGGCGAACAACGGTTTACCATCGAGAATGCCGATTCTCCAGTCGAAAGCACTGGGTATGAATGCTTGGGCGACGACGAGGGCGGATATGCCGAACAGTTCGTCCAGTTTTCCTTTCAACTCGGTTTTGTCGTGAACTTGGAAGACCCCCAGAGAAAAGGCGCTATCGGGTTGTTTCAGGATCATGGGAAATCCCAACTCGGCGATCAGATCGTCGAGGTTCGTCTGATTGCCGGCGAAGAGAGTCTTGGGGATTCGGATCCCGATCTTTCTCATGCTTTCGGTCAGAAACAGTTTGTTGGAACACTTCAGAATCGACCACGGGTCATCGATTACAGCCAAACCTTCGGCGAAAGCATATCGCGAAAACTGGTAGGTATAGTCGTTGACATTGGTTGTTGTCCGTATGAAAAGAGCATCGAACTCACTGAGACGATGGTAATCCTTTTTGGTGATGAACTCCGTGAAAAACCCCATTTGATCCGCTGCGCGTTTGAATTTTCTCAGTGCGATCCGATCGGAGGGGGGAGCGATCTCATCGGGATCGATCAGAATCGCCAGATCGTAGAGATAGTCCTTGAAACGGGAAATATTGAAACGCTTCTGTTGAAAGTAACGAATCGCGGCATCTTCGATGAACGAGTCGGTCTGAATATCCGATATGGCGATCGGATCCACTTTGACCAGATGCCACGAAAGACTCTTTTCAAACGTGAATTCCAAAAAGGGTGATTCGAACAGGTGATAGAGCCCTTTGATCAGCTGCCGGTAGTTCTTGTGTGGCGTATAACCGAAGGACGACGTCATGGTTATCCTGTTCGTTTCAACGGGCTTGAGCGTTTTTTGAATGAGGTCGTGCACTTCATCGCCGATCGATTGGACGATCAGGTGATCCGTGAAGTCCTTGATGGTCGTGACGTTGGGGATGACGCGTTGCAGTCGTGCGGAAGCGAGCAATGAAACGTAATAACCGATGGACTGATAGTGATAGGATGAGCACAGATTGAACACCCGGATACCTTTCATGTGTTGATATCTTTCTTCACCGATATAGGATTTCGCGTCGATCACCGTGATGTTTTCGATCGTTTTCAACCAGGAAAGATCGAGATCCGTGACAACGACGTTCGTCATCACGCGCTTTCGAACGGGCGGATCACCATCAAAGAACAGGGTCATTCGGTATGCCGGTTCGTTCGGACCGTAATAGTCGATCCATGTCTTCGTCACTTCGAATCCGAATGATTGATAGAATCCGATGAGTACGGTGTTGTCGGCATCGGCTTCGAGCGTCATGCTTGTTACGCCTGAAGCTTTCGATGTCTCGATCATGTGTTTCATCAGATTTTTTCCGATGCCCATGTTCCGATATGCCGGATCGACGGCCATGGAATAGATTCGATGACTTTTTTCATGTTTGAACACGATCGAATAACCGACCGTCATGGAATCCTTCGAGGCAACGAAAACATCCTGGTGTTCCGTTTTCAAACTGTGTTTCAAGGACTCGAACGAGAACCTTCTGGATGCATTGAAACTGGTTTTTTCAATGTTCCACAGGGCAGGGAGATCGTTGGAGTCGGCGATTTTGATGTGCATGGCATACCTCGTTTGTGGGTTGTGACTTTATTTTGTTGCACGTTTGGAAAAACGCATTCAGGTGATCAAAGGATTTCGACCGAGCCGGATTATCCCATCTTCGTAAGGTGGATGATCCTGTATTCGGACGGCGTCATTCCTTCGATCCGATGGAAGATTCTGGAGAAGTGGGAACTGTTCGAAAACGCGAAGTTCTGGGATATGTCCGTGATCGTATAACCCTTGTGCGTCAACATCTTCTTGGCTTCGTGGATTTTCACGAGGTTCACGTAGTCCATCACGGATATGCCCATTTCCTTTTTGAAGGTTCGTGCGAGGTGTTCCTTGGTCACGAACGTGGCGTCACAGATGCCGTCGAGGGTGATGCGGGACGTGATGGTTCTCCGGATATAGGTAATGGCTTTGGCGACGGTTTTCGAGTGCTTGCTCAAGGAGTAGTTCCGAACGGCGGTCGAGTAGGAAACGAGAATGTTTCTTTCCAATTCGGCGCTGTCGAAGGCCGAACGCATGTTTTCGATCATGATCCCGTAATTGGTGGAAATCTGGTGACCGAGGAAAATGGTGATTCCGCCCTTGATGGCCGCGCGGTTACAGAGCGTGTTCAAGATGGTCAGGCGCGTCTTCGTGTTTCTCAGCATGTCCGTGTGTGAGCGTTTGGGCAGTTCTTTCATGATCTCGGTCGTGTCGAACGTCTTGGCCTCTTCGACATCGCCGCGTTCGACGATCGAGAGAAAGCGATCCTCGGTATCGTAATTTCTTTTGACGTATTCGAGCTCGTAGGCTTCGTCGACGTCGGCGTCGGTATCCGTGTCCGTTTTGAAGGCGTTTTTGTAGTTGATGGTCTTGATCAAGGCGTCACGCGGGAAGAGACCGAGCATGGCGTAATACGTCTGATGGATGAAACGGATGTGGTCTGGTGTCAAAATCCGCATCGTTTCAAAGAGATTCTGTGTGGCATCCGCCTGTTCATCGATGAGCTTGAACTGAGCATTGATGTGATAGAGTTGGGCGGCGTCGAACTCCCGATCGAGAAAAGGACCGATCGTGATGTGTCTGTTTTCGATGATGAAGCACGTGAAGATCAGACGCGTATCGTCTTTGATACGCGTAATATGTTCCGGTTTGGCATTTTCGATTAAAAAGGCGCGAATCCGAGCGAGATTCATGCGGAGGTTTTCCGGAGCCTTGATGGTATTGAGTCTCAAGACGAGTTGTCCTTCGTCATGGACATAGATCGGTGTCTGAATGAGTTCGAACAGTGTTTTTGAGATGCTTTCGACATTCACGAATATCAGCTCCTTGAAACATAACGTGGTTGAACGTCTCCATTATACCCCGATATATCAATATTCTGCTAAAAATAATCAAGAACGTATTTGATATCGCTTACAAAAAATAATAGAATATAAGCACATGTCGTTACCTTCTATTACAAGGTCGATGAAGCGGATCAGTTCCGTCTCTTCCTAGGTATGTATGAATATGGCAAGGACGACATCAAGTTCATGAGAGCGATGTTTGACGCGACGACGGAATGGCAAATGGCCGAAGTTGTCTTTACGCCAACTGAAAAGTTCCACGGGACGTTTCGAGTTCGAAATCGGTCCGATGATCAACGACAATAGTCTCTATATCGGCCACGTGTCGATGCGCGTTGTCGACGAGATGGTTA
>CAYUIK010000068.1:0-1659 GCA_964444805.1 uncultured Acholeplasmataceae bacterium
GGATAAATAAGCGATTCACTTGGAGGAAGAAATGAAAAAAGTAGCGATTATCGGGGCGGGATTAACCGGATTGAGTGCAGGAATTGTTTTGCAGGAACACGGGATCGATACGGAAATCTTCGACATGGCCCCATGGCCCGGCGGTGTCTGTACGGCTTGGACGAGAAAAGGATATACGTTTGACGGGTGTATCCACTGGATGGTCGGAACGAAAAAGAAAGAACCGATGCGAGCGACGTATGAGCGCGTACACGCGCTCATGCCGGATACCGAAATTCATCACCTTGAATCGATCCATCTCGATCTCGACGGTGATGTCTATGTCGTTCCTCTTCAAATCGAGCGATTCAAAGCCTTTTTACTTGAAATCGCACCCGAAGACGAAAAGGCGATCCGTCACATGTGTCAGGCGATCGATCGTGTTTCGCGGAGTGAAATGGTTCCCGGAAGACCGACGAGCTTCAAAGGGTTCGTTCGGATGATGACTAAAGGTCGCGGTTTCATGATGACGCTCGTCAAGTATATGAACGAAACGGTTCGGGAGTATTGTCGTCGGTTTACCAATGAAAAAGTTGTTCGAATCGTCTATCATCTGATGGGTCCGGATATGTCGGCGTTCGCTCTTTTCATGATGCTGGGGACGCGCATGGGCCAAAACGGTGGATTCCCGATGGGTGGCGCGAGGGATATGATCAGGCGCATGTCCGAACGTTATCTTTTGCTCGGGGGGACGTTGACACTCAATACGCGGATCGATGAGATCGTGGTTGAAGATGGAAAGGCGGTCGCCCTCCGAAGTGACGAACAGGTACATGCCGCCGACTACGTCGTCGCGGCTTGTGATATGCAGGATACGCTTAAACGCATGCTCAAAGGGAAATATCCGCATGAGACACTCGATCGGATGCTCGAAGAAGCACCGCTGTTCAATCCGATCATGCTCGTTTCACTGGGATTGAATAAACGCTTCGACATGCCGTTCGACATGCTTGTTCCTATCCAGAAGCCGATTGATACCGGTGATGTCGAAACGAATCGGATCTATGTGCGGTCATTCGCTTTTGAACCGACTTTCGCACCCGAGGGATCCATGAGCATCATGGTTACCCTGTCGGCACCCTTCGATTACTGGCACGATCTGAAAACACAGGATCCGAAGGCTTACCGTGAAACGAAGCACCGAGTCGCACGTGACGTCATCGACGCGCTCGAAGAGATCTATCCGGGAATACGGGATTCGGTCGAAGTCGTCGATGTCGCGACGCCATCGACCTATTATCGTCTGAACAATCTTCACAGAGGGTCCTGGGAAGGCTTTTTGCCGGTACCGGAATCACTTAAGACCGGTATCGAAAAGAGCGTACCGGGTATTTCCAATCTCGCGCTTGCGGGTCAGTGGGTGACGCCCGGGGGCGGAATACCACCGGCAATCATGGGTGGCATTGAAACCGCCAAGCGTATCATAAAGGAAACGCGGAAGGATACGAAATGAGACGGAAACACGTGATCCTGCTCATTGTCGCTCTGGTCATACTTGTTGTTGTCATCGGGGTCATCGTTACGACCCGAATCGCGACACGGCAAATGGATGAACTGATGGATCGACCGATCGAAGCCATCGACCTCGATTCTATCCCTAATGGAACATATAAAGGGGAA
>CAYUIK010000069.1:0-25899 GCA_964444805.1 uncultured Acholeplasmataceae bacterium
GAGTTTAAGATCGACAAGGTCGATGTGCGTTACAAGAGTCCCGTGTTTGTCGTCTCATATTGACCGAACGACACGATCGCTGATGGGATCATGGACCGATTGACTACGAATTCGCATACGGTCGAACGTCGTGGTCTCTCAAAAGATCAAAGATCGTTTGATATCCGGGTCTATCATTTCAATCGTATTTGAAAACAAGTGGCTCAGTTAGCCCCGAGAAGCGTGGCTCAGTTTGTCCGAGAAGAGATGTCACATTGACCGAGATGCTCACAAGATTTCGGCCATCGAACGATTTCAAGCGTTCATCAATGGAAAAAGACAGATATCCATATCCGAAACGACCTTTTGTCAGCCCACTCTCCGACTCGTCTGGTGTGATCGTGAAAACGAATGGATGCGTACGGCTAGGGACAGCAAGGTCATTTCGATTTTTCTCGGATCACGTTTTTGTTAGCGGATGATCATATGACAGGATATGGAGTCTTGTCGTCTTAATCCAAGTTCTTTCATCTCATGTGACCGCATGCTTTGACATTTCATTCCCGATTGCATAAAATGATATCATCAATCGAGGAGGTTTATCAATGAATGATCTGCTATCCGAGGTCAAGAGATTGAATGAGCAGACGACGAAGCGGGCAGGAAGAACGCTCATATATGTCGAGATTTCCATGCTCGTCATCGGCATCTTGTTGCTTGCGATCGATGCCGATCAGTTCGCGACCGTATCCGCACTTCTGATTTTCTTCGCCTTCGTCATGTTCATCATCACCTTGTTCATGCTGGTGCTCCATGCGACGAGAAACATGGAAACGAAAATCGCGAACACGATCAAAATCGCATACAAAAAGCATATCGACACATACAATGACGAAGCAAAAACAACCTATGCATTCCATACGGACGCAAACCCGACCGAACCCTGGCTCCTGGTTCCATCCTATGCCGGCAAGTCGTGCCGTTACGTGCTTCGTGATGATTTCATTGAACTCTATCATGCGGAATCCTACACGCAAGCAGGAAACCCACCGCGAAAGACGTATTTCTTTCAAGGCTTATACATCATCATGGAGGGACCTTCCGGCGACCTGCAGTACCGCGATCAGGACAGACTTTCGGGTCGTATCATCAACGCGTTCAAAGGGATATACGGAAAAGACGAACACGATATCGCTCGTTTCCCATACAGGACATCCCATGCATCCGGAACGTTTTACGCTCAAAGCGAAACGGAAGTTCCCAAACTGTTCAGAGACTTGATCGGAGTCTTGAAGAAAAAACCCTATGTCCGATCTCTTCGGATCGCTCTTATGAACAGACGATTGCACATAGCGGTCGAACAGACCGAGATCAGACTGCCATACATCAAGAAGTACCAGGAACGAAAATTGAGAGAGATCGGGGAAGTCGTGAGAGAAAACGCGACCCTCCTCGATGAGATTAGGGGCGTGGTTCGTCCACTGATGTGAACGGTTCATAGATCGGATCAGGAAATCGCATCTTTCCGAGAGCGGACATGTGCTGTCCGCTCTCGGAAAGTTTTTTATTGTATGAACTTCCGATTTGACCGAACAGGATAATTGAACGGCCATCGAAATGGTTCACATGGAAAAGTTGCCCTTTTCCCGTTCAATTGCATGGCAAATCTTCGATTTATGCGTATAATGGAGATGTCCGACCAGGGGCTGTAACGAAACAAAGACAGCCCAAACAAGAAGACACATGACGATCGTTCATGTCTCTTCGGTTGAGAGTCATAGGAAAGGTCGCGTATGTGTCATGAACAGACTATTCGATATCAGATCCGAATTTTTCAAGAACCACGTTTTGCCGGAAGCCAAAAGAATTTTCGCTCTTCTGTTTTTCACCTTTGTTTTCACAGTCGGGGTGCTCTGGTTTTTGGAAGCATCCGAAGTTCCGCTTTATACCGGTGGGATTACCGGGATCGCCCAGTTGATTCGGGATGCCATCTATATCTTTTCAGACAGGGATCTCGGTACCGGGTTCATCGCGCTTTTCGTTTTGCTTGTCAATATACCGATCCTCGTGATCGGGTGGTTCGGTGTATCGCACCGTTTTACGGTTTACAGCATCGTTTCCGTCCTTTTGCAGACCATGATCTTCGCCTGGATGCCCATCATCGATCTGGGACTTCATGGCGTCGAACATGCCCTGGCGGCATCCGTCATCGGTGGGTTTCTGATCGGGCTTGGTTCGGGTGGCGCTCTCAAATACGGAACATCCTTGGGTGGGATCGACATTCTTGCCCAATATTTGTCTTTTCGAAACGGCAAATCGGTCGGATTTTTCATGATGGCGATCAACGTGGCGATCGCCTTGGTCGGGGGAATCCTTTTGGGCGGTGTTGCCGGACCGAGCGGAAAAATCGTCGCCGGAGGCGTCATCATTTCCTATACGCTTATTCGGATCATCATCACGACCGTCGTTACCGACAAGGTTCATACGGCCTATCAGTTTTTATCGGTCGACATCATTACCGAGAGTCCGGACGATCTCGTCGAACAGATCCTGAAGATCATTTATCGGGGCGTTACGCTGATTCATGCCAAAGGCGCCTATTCGAAACACGACAAGACCATCGTCAACGTCATTATTTCCGCATATGAGCTCCACCGGATCGTCGAACTCGTCAAACGCGTCGACCCGGGTGCCTTCATGACGACCAGGCCCGTCAAGGGCGTGGTCGGCAATTTCAAGCGTAAGACGATCGCCTGATCCGTTCAACCATGGAAAAAGACGCCCCAGACCCGTTTGATGGAAGAGGGATGTACTTGGCGTTCGGGGTAGCGGATTGTTCTGTTTATTTTCTCGGTACCGTAAGCCCGATCAGGCTCGTCAGCAAGATCAAAACGGGTACGCCGAAAATGGATAGAATCGAATAGGCGAGCATACTCAACGTATAGAGCTTTTCGCTTCCCGAAAGACCTTCGAACATGTCCTTGAGACCCTCGAGGGTGAGATCGGCCCCCAACCAATCGACCAGGTTTTCAAGCGAAACCAGATAGATGATGATGACGGCGATACTCAATAACAAAAAGAACGAACACACGCATTTTCTGACCATGGTATTTCCTCTCTGTCTTCGGATTCGTTGATTACGCCCTTATTATAATCCATGGTCCGTTCCAAGACAAGATGTCTTTCTTCAGAAGTCCGTTTTCAGGCTCTTCTGAGTCCGTGGAAGCTTGTGATATAATCGAAGGTGAACCAAACGCAAAAAACCCGAGATGTGAGAAAGAAGGTCCTGGATGCCATGAAACGATTCTTTTTTCGGCATATGGTACTCGTATTCGTTTTTATGATGTTTTCCCTCGTTCTTCTAGCTTGTAAGGAATCCGAAGGACGAAAGGACACCATACCGGTCGTCACGATCGATTTTACCGGTGTTCCCACCAAAGAAACCTACGTGCCTTGCACGGTCTCGGTCGTCAATGAACAAGGAATCCTGGAAATCCGCTTTGCCCAAGCCGAAATCAGGCTCAGAGGGCACAGCACGTTGAACTTCGACAAGAAACCCTACCGGATCAAGTTCGAGACGAAAACGTCGCCCTTGAACCTCGGAACGGGTCCGTCTAGGAGTTGGGTCCTTTTGGCGGACTACGTCGATCAGTCCCTGCTCAGGAATCATACGACCTACCGGTTCGCCCAAAGGATTCTAAGAGATTCGTTTTCCACCGATACGGCCCACGTGGAAGTAACGATCAACGGGACAGATCAAGGCGTCTATCTTTTGGCCGAACAGACACAGACCGCCAAATACCGGATCGATCTCGATGAATCGGGAATCGATAACCCGAGTATCCTCGATACGGGATACTTGCTCGAACTCGAATCCGATCAGTCCCGTCGGGACGAAGAGGGAACGTATCTGGTCGACTGGTTCGATATCCCGGAATACACGAACAACGACGTCGTCTACGGCTGGTGGAACATGCATGAACACTTCTTTTCCTCTGACGCCGCCTATTACGTCATCAAGAGCGATGCGAAATCGTCAGGCCAGATCGAGTTCATTCAAAATCATCTGAAAGACGCATACGACAGGGTCTATGCGACGAGAACGCAAGAAGCCGTATCAAAGGTCATCCATATCGATTCCGCCGTCGACATGTATATCCTGCAACTCATAACGAACGACTACGACCACAATTATAGCAGCAACTTCCTCTATAAGGACAAAGGAAAAAAGATCATCTTCGGTCCGCCCTGGGATTACGATCTCGCCTTCGGAAACCATGCCTGGAATACGGACGCGGATACCATCCACGTCCACCATCTGCTCTACGAGCTCTCGATGCAGTCCTGGTTTCAAACACTCATAAAAAAACGGTGGAACGAGATCAATGATGAAGAGCTCTTTGAAACGATCGAAGACGAGATCCGTATGACCTATGAGACGTACGAAGAGTCCTTTCAAAAGGACTATGACCTTTGGAAGGATACCAGAACCGGTAGCGACTGGCATGGAATCTATCGTACGTTCGAATCTCCCGAGGAAGCGATGGAACAGATGTTCGAATTCATCGATTCCCGATTCGATTTCATCGAGGAACACATCGAAAGCTGGACTTGAACAAAGATCATCTTGAAACATGAAGGGAGAACACATGAACAATCGAGAACCGAGATACTTCTCAAAGAGAACATTCATCAAATGCGTTTTTGAAGCCGCCCATATGATCGTCAAATACCATGGGGCACTTCAATCAATCGACAAAAAACTGAAAGCGAACGTCATGCTCGCCGTTACATACGTTAACGGCTGCAGTCTTTGTTCCCATCATCACGCCAAGGAACTGATCAAAGCCGGAGCGACAAAAGAAGAACTTTCATCCATGCTCGATGGCACGTTTTCAAAGGTTGATCCGGATGACATGCTCGCCGTGACCTTCGCCGAGCATTACGCAGACGCAGGCGGAGCCTACGAGCCCGAGACCTTTGAAAAGGTCAAAGAGGTATACGGAGAAAAGAAAGCATATGGGATTCTCGCATCGATCAGAGTCATCATGTTCGGAAATATGAGCGGGATATCGATCGGTAATCTCGGTTCATGGATTCGCTTAAAAAGGCCACCGAATGCACGATTTCTAACGGATCTTCATAACGTCATATCCCCGGTCTTGTGGATGCCGCTGTTTCTTTTCATCAATGTGTTTCGTAAAAAAAGAAAAGACTAAAGACACAGGAAAACCGGTATATTTCTTTGAAATGTTGTACAATAGAAGATGAAAAACATAAAGGAGATACATCCATGTTTACCAACAAAACGACGTATTCCCAAAGAAAACTTAGAGAGCTTTCAAGACATAACTTTAGATTTCGGCTGATTCCCTATATCTTGAAAGTCGAAGCCGTGTTTCTCTTGATCGCAATTCTGGGCTTTTTCGTCTACGATTTTCTCATGTTCGTCGCGCTCGTCATCATGATCATCATGCCGGCAGCGATCATGCTCACGATCAAATTCAAGGCGTGGCAAACGAACAAAAACAACCCTTCCCTGCAAAAGGAACCCACGCTCTTATATACGTTTCATGACGACCACTTCCAGATCAAAAACCTCGACCAAGAACTCGATAAGGGAAACATTCTCTATGAGGATATCCACATGGCCGTAGAAGGCGGGTTCAATTTCTATCTTTACCCGAATCCTGCAATGGCTTATATCGTTGACAAAGACGCTTTCGAAGGTATTGATATTGAAGGATTCCGATCCTTTCTCGAAACACGAATTACAAAAACGAAGTTCTTCAAAAAGCGATGAAAAAAGATGCGAGCGCAAACCGCGCTCGCATGTTTTTTGACTCTTTACATTTTTGTGTGGAATCATAAGGCCTTTCATCGTGTGGACACCACATGAAAATGTAAAGGCCGTTTTTTTAAGGATTAAGCGTTTTAATCGCCGCTTCCGCTGCCTTAATTAAAGGATATGCCTCAGGCGAAGCCGTTAACAACGGCTGTGTGCCGATCTGAGCGACCAAGAGATCCGTGACGGTCATACCTGCTTGAATTACAAAACCGATCACATTCGTCAATTCACCGGCACTGACTCCACCAACGACCGCGCCACCGAGAATGCGTCCACATTCCTTGGAAACGATCAGTTTGACGATCTGCTTGTGAGCCCCGTTCAGTTTTCCGGGGTGGCGGTCGATACCCTGAAAACGTGAAGCGACGATGCTGAATCCTTCCTTTCGCGCACTCGTCTCAGTTAAACCCGCAACACCGAAAGCGGAATCTCCCACACAGGTCGAATAGATGCCGATCGTACCCTTGAATTTGCGTACGGTCGAAAGCTCATAGAGGTTTAGGGCGGCAACGCGCGCTTCGGCGCACGCAGTTGAAGCCAGCATGATCGATGAGAGCTTGTTCGTGGCGAAATCGCGTTTTTCCGCGCAATCTCCGGCCGCGAAAATGTCCTTGATGGGTGTCCTTAAGTATTCATCGACGACGATGAAGTCGTGCTCATTGACGGGAATGCCGGTCGCTTTTGCGAGCTCGCTATTCGGACGATACCCCATCGAGAGAATGACAGCTTCACAGTCGATGGTTTGTCCGTCTTCGAGTTCGATGCCTTCTACGCTTCGATCACCGAGTATTTTCTTGATTCCAAGACCTAGCCTGAGGTCGACACCACGGGAGGAAAGGACGCTTTCGGCTTCGATCGCGATATCATTGTCAAAGGCTTGACCGAGAATGTGCTCTTCTTTTTCGACGAGCATGACCTCGTGACCGCGTTTCTTGAGTTCATCGGATGTCTCGACACCGATGAATCCGGCACCGACGACCACGATTCGCTTTTTATTTTGGAGCGCATGGATCATGTCGTCGAGATAGACTTTGTTCTTCGGGATGGTAAAGACGTTTTCGAGATCCCGACCCTCGAGCCAACCGGGTTTTACGGGTTTGGAACCTGTTGCAAGAATTAAACGATCATAGGCGACGCATCTTCCTGTTTCCGTGTGGACTTCGTGTGCTTTTGGATCGATCTTCTGGACGTTGTCCGTGACGATTTCGACACCGAGTTTCAAGAGACCGGCATCAGGAAGGATGTTCTGTTCGCTTCCGTCGAGCGATCCGAAAATGTAGGGGATTCCACAAGGAATCATGACCTGTTTTTCGCGACGAATCATCATGACGCGCTTATCCGCATGATTACCTTTCGCGGTCATCGCGGCGACGAGACCGGCAGCACTCCCACCAATTACGAGGATGTCTGTTTTTTCTTTCATGTTAAAACTCCTTTTGTTTTTATATGCTCATGGTCGGCTGATCAGTCGGCCTGATGGCGCACAAAGAAATACCCGACAATGGGTCGGTTTCGTATACCCTATTTAGCAAGAGGTGGATTTTTAAGTTTTTCTTGCCTTGACGTGTTCGGGGTGATCGCACATACGAACATCCCGATCTCCCGAGATCGACAAGTGTTTGCCGTAAACGAGTGCTTCCGCAACTTTTCGTTTCGCTTCATAGTAGATGCGCTGTAGCGTCCCACGGGAGACATCTAGCGCGAGCGCGGCTTCCTTTTGGTCGTACCCAAGGAGATCGATTAAACGAATCGACTCGTAGGCATCGATCGATAGCCTGATGCTATCGTGTTCTTCTATCGTTCGATCGATCGGGCCAAAGAGCGTATGTTCGGGTAAAAAACAGATTCGACGAAGTCGCTTGCGTCTCGGCATGTTCGTTCCACCTTTAATCGTGCATATGCACGTTATACTTATATTATACGCCGAAATGAGCGATGATTCAAGGTCGACCAGGACTTTTTTTGTCCGTTTTCGTAAACAATTGTCATCCGTTCCTTAACCGGTTATAATGGGTGTGGCCACCATGCCTTTTTAAAGGGATGGACTCGGTCCTGAAAGGACGTGATCTTTAATGAATTTCCACAATAAGATCTGTGTCGTCACGGGAGCGTCGTCTGGAATCGGACGTTCAACGGCGAAACTGCTACTAAAAAAGGGTGCTTTCGTTTATGGGATCAGTCTTAATAAGACGGAGGATGAACCCATTGATCCGAATTATGATTCGACCTATGCCGATCTATCCGTACCGGGTGTCGCGAAAAAGACACTCGAACAGGTGTTCAAGCGATTCGGTCGGGTTGACCTCTATGTCGCCAATGCCGGTAGCGCTACTTACGGGTATGCCTCCAACTTAAACGATTCGGAAGTCGAGCGACTCTTTTCGACGAACGTCTATGCCGCCATGGAGGCGCTCAAAACGCTGAAAGGCCAGCAAAAAGATCGCCCGTTCACCTTCGTCGCCGTTTCGAGCGTTATGGCCTTTTGGCCGTTGCCGGGCTATGCGACCTACTCGGCCACGAAGGCGGCGCTTGCTGCCTTCGTCCAAGGTTTTTCGCATGAATGCACGCGAGACCAACGACTCAAGGTCGTCTATCCAGTAGCGACACGAACGCATTTCTTTAGGGTCGCCGGGCAAAAACACGCGTCATCCATGATTCAATCACCAGAGCACGTGGCGAAATCTGTCGTCCGAGGCATTGGGAAAAAAGGGATGAACATCTACCCCTCGCGCCTTTTTCGCATCATCTATCGGATCGCTCCGATCGTCCTATCGAGATATGTCAAGCGCGAAAAAAGGCTACTCGAGGCTACAAAGAACCAAGCGACGCAAATATCATGAAAAAGGGTGTTCCCGGAAAACCGGGAGCACCCTTTCATGATTTCTTTTCGAGGGTCCTCTTGACTTTTGCCGATCGATCATCAAAAAACGAGACAGAGACCTTAATTAATCAAAGTGGGAAAAACAACTGAATCATTCCATAGGTCACAACAGTAAAGGTTATACTAAGCAAAGTACCTAACAGGTAATACTCTGAAAAAGATCGTTTATTAAACTCGATGTGTCTAACCCAGGTTTTTATACCAATAATTCCTATGATAAGAGTAATGCTGTTCATTAATAATCCAATGGTTATAAGAAGTCTTTCAATCATACCTATTGGTTTTCCAACACGAATATGCATATATAGATATCTGTATTTATCAACGTCAATTTTGTCGTTATCGTTTTTGATTTCTAGATCATGAATGTCGTGCTCAATCGAAAGTTCTGAAATTTTAAATCCTATATTATTCTTGTTGTCATCCTCATCTGGAAATTTTATAAGGAAATTGTCATAGACGAGGTCTAGTGTTAGCGGAACAAAGAATGCACCACCAAACACGGAATATATAATCATAAAAAGAAACATGAGAACGTTTGAATATGAAGTAGACTCGATTTCAGTTATATGAAATAAGTATCCAAAGTTAAAATCAACAATATGAGTTCTTGCTAAGATACTAATGAAAAAGATTGCTAAAATGTGAAAGGACTGATCCAAGATAAAGAAGACAAGATTGTTTTTTCTACTATGGAATCTATAGGATAAGAAACCTTTTCCCACATCGATTACTAAGTGTATCAATAGATAGGCTAGTAGTATCCAAAGTATAATTGATGAATACGACGAGTTAAAAATGAACAAAAATGAAATGATCGTAATGAAGTGTATAAATACATGAGTCACATGCGCAAAGATAAATTTCTTTTTAGTTTTTGGCTGATATACTTTATTCTTTGCTAAAGATTTCCATTGAAAAATAAAATCTCCCAAGGCATGGCTTAATAATAGTATATATGCAATCATTTTTCGCCCCTTAACATTTTAGTTAGTTCATCCAAAGAATCTTCTACTAGATCAAAGTTTGCCGACTGCAATCGATCACTTACAGCTTGGGTTGAGATAGCAATTTCAACTGCCATTTCCTTCAATGTTAAATGAAATAAACGATATCGAACAACTTCCCATTGCTTTTCAGTCCATCGATCAATCGTAAGTAATAATAGGTTGAGTAGAAAAGACTCAGTACTCTTTTGTGAGTCCCATATAAGACCAGTGTATGACTCCACTTCCTTTTTGTCTTCTACTTTTTTGGTGAAATAATCTCTTGCATTCCAAATGAGTTCATTATTTAAATCATCAAACGACTTTGCTTCCTGTATCTGAACGAATCCGGTGTCCATGATAAATCTTATTTTTGCTGGCTGTATATGATAAAATATGAGCAGCATTTTCTTGAAAAAGAGACTGTCTAGTTGCGCATGGAAATTTATTTCATCACCTTTAGTGATCCTAAAATAATCCTCATGAATTTGGTTGTAATTAAGGGTTTTATCCTTGTAATAGCAGTTTTTTAAGGTTAAAAAATCATTTTTTATCCTTTGAGTAATTTTTTTATCGAAATTCGGATTTGTAGAGTAGATGGACCTAGATTTTTTTATGTCACCTATTATTACTGCAAAAAAATCGTCCTTTTTTGAATGATTGTTTATTTTGTAAAAACCCCTGGACACCCTGTTAATAATGTTTCTATTGTTGTAATCACTTATAACCCAGTATAGTGATCGTTTTTTATAGTCGGGGTAAATTTTTTTTAAATACCTGATCAGGTCCTTTGTTTCGATGAGTTCTTTATGCTTGAATTCTTGGTTCAAACCGTTCGTTATTATGTGATCTTCATTTGTTTTTATTGACATTGGAATGCCTCCTTGCATAAATTATAGCATATATTTAAAGCAATATCAAGTTTCTAGTGCTTTAAATGGCATAATCAAGGTTTAAAAGCATTTAATGGTAAAATCAAGGTTTCCAATGGCATGGGGAACTTTATACGTTTTCGGAATAGATATGGGCATTAAACAAGAATTTTTTCATCAAGCAATGTCTTATTCGAATATGTTGGTCGCTAAAAAAGAGCTTCGGATACGTTGTCGTTCCAAAACTCTTTCGTTTCCACACGTCTATTTAAAGAGCCTTTCTTTCGAGATTCTTCTTTCGTTCGAGTTCGAGGGCGATATAGAGACTCACCAGATCCTTGATATGTCTGGGATTATATCCCGTTATACTAGCGATCCGGTTTAGACGATATTGAACCGTATTCTTGTGAATATAGAGCGCTTTGCTTACGGCGTTGATCGATCCGTTGTGGGCGATATAGTTCAAAATGAGATCGCGGACTTCCGAGATTTCTTCATGTGACAAGTTTTTCAGTACGCGCTTGGGAAAATCCATGTTCGCGCTTGTCGCGAGGCTCTGAAAAAGGAAATCGAGACTCGATCCGTCGAACTGCGAGATTGACCCGCTATCCCGGTTCATTTCGAACTCGACCACCATGTTCGCCTGCTTGTAGGACTGATAAAAGTGAGCGATGTCTTTGATGCGCTCCGATATGCCGACGGTGATGCGAACACGGTATTTGTTTTCAACATAGGCTTTAATCGAAGAAAAGGAATCGATGAGTTCATCGTAGCACTTGACTTGCGACAACAACATGAACTTTGAGCCCGTGCGGGCGAGAATGTCTTCGATGCTGATGCGTTTTTCGATCGAGTTGTAGATCATGTTGCTGAGCTCGATGTTCTGCATGTCGAAATTGCTCAGTTCCGCGATCATGAAATAGTGATATTTGTTAGGGTCGTAGCTGAGTTCGTCCATTTTAAGCTTGAGTATTTCGGGGTTGAACTTGTCCTTCGTGATGAGTTCCATGATGACGCGATTGTTTTCCCGTTTGAATTGCTTCTGGGCGTTTAAGAAGTTTTCTTTGATTAGGATTTCGCTCATCTTGACG
This sequence comes from uncultured Acholeplasmataceae bacterium, assembly GCA_964444805.1. GTDB lineage: Bacteria > Bacillota_I > Bacilli_A > Acholeplasmatales > Acholeplasmataceae > RECG01. Next base: position 11,658 of record CAYUIK010000069.1, read on the forward strand.
ATGATATTGGAGAAAGCGATGATGTCCTTGGCTTCACCGGTAATGCCGACGATCGCGATCAGGTTCTGCTCGTAGAAAATCGGCAAATTGATGCCCTTGCGAGCACCGACGTAGTCCGAGTCGCTCTTGATGATCAGAGATTTTTTCGTTTCGGCGACTTTGACGGCGCCCTCGTGAAAACTTCCGATCCGAGTTTCATCGGAACTCGCGATGATGGTACCGTCGGGCGCGATGAAGTTGATATCTTCATTTATGACGCTCTTAAGATTTCGAACGATCTCTTTCGCTTGTCTCGTGCTGATTTCCAAAGACGATCACCTCTTGATCTATTCTACCACGACTAGACGATCTTTCGTTCCGTTTTCAAATCGAAGAGCTGATAGGTGTCGGAGAACCCGATGGATATCTCTTCGCCGACTTTGATGTCGAGGACGTCGGACTGGATCTTGACGTCCTCGCCGCCGATCATCGTATTGACGATGATGTGCGAGCCTTGCGGTTCGATGATGGTTGCGGTTGAACGAAGGAGGGCGTCTTTTTGGTTGATCGTGATCTTTTCCGGGCGGACGCTTAAAACGATTTCCTGGTCGATATGGTTTTCCCTGAGCACTTTTTGTTCATTTTCCTTGAGTTCGAACGTGAAGGAAGGGTGAACGAGTATGATCTTTTTGTCTTTTTCTTTGACCTGGACACGGAAGAAATTAGCCGGAGGCGAACCAATGAACTTCGCGATGAACATCGTTTCACTCTGATGGTAGATCTCGTTCGGCGTGCCGATCTGTTCGATGACGCCGTCATTCATGACGACGATGCGATCAGCCAGGCTAAGCGCCTCGGACTGGTCATGCGTGACAAAAATCGACGTGGATTTGAGTTCCTGATGGATGCGTTTCAAGTCCGTGCGCATCGCGACCCTGAGCTTGGCATCGAGGTTCGACAGCGGTTCGTCCATGAGGAAGAGCTTGGGTTTAACGGCGATTGCTCGGGCGACGGCGACCCGTTGTCGCTGTCCGCCCGAGAGTTGGGCCGGATACCGATCCAAGTATTCGGTAATATCGGCGATTCGGGCGACTTCCCGAACTGTTTCATCGATTTCCGCTTTCGACTTCTTCATGAGTTTGAGCGCATAAGCGACATTTCCATAGACGCTCATGTGGGGCCAAACCGCGTAGCTCTGGAAGATCATGGAGATGTGGCGGTCCTTGGGTTCAAGGTGGATGATCGACTTGCCGTCAAGGACGATGTCGCCTTTGGTGACTTTTTCGAGACCGGCGATCATGCGTAGCGTCGTCGTCTTCCCACAACCCGAAGGACCGAGAAAGGCGACGAATTCGCCCTTGTCGATGTCCAAGGTAAAGTCCTTGACCGCCTCAACTTTGTTGTTATATATTTTTTTGACGTGATCGAATTTCAGATATGACATGATTTCACCCTTTCTAGCCCCATATCTTGTTGATATAGTTTTTAAGCAGGAACGTGAATGCGAGTGCCGGAAGAATCAGGATGACCGCTCCGCTCGCCGCGTAGTGCATCGAAGACGATCCGCCGATCGACTTGTAGATCAGGAGTGCTAACGTCTCGTTCTCGTTGGTTAAAAGCAGAGACACGGCGGTATCGTTCCAAGCGGTAATGAAGGCGTACATGCTCGAAGCCGCGAAGGCAGGGAGAACGAGCGGGAAAGTAATCTTTCTAAAGGTCTGTGCCTTGGTTGCGCCAAAGACGAGACTCGCCTCTTCGAATTCCCGGTTGACTCCAAGGAAGATCGAACGCGTGATCCAAGCCGTCAAGCCGATATTCGGTATCGCATAGACGATCGCCAGCCCGATCATCGTGTCGAACATACCGTAGCGGATGAGGAGAACCGCCATCGGAACGCTGACCGAGACGACCGGAAACATCCGAACGATGAGAGACCCGAGTGAGATCGCTTCTTTTCCTTTGATCGGCGTGCGCGCCAGCGCATAGCCGATCATTCCCCCGAACGACAGTGAAATCAGAATCGTGTAAAGAGCCGCCTTGATGCTGTTATAGAGCGCGGAGTCCGCTCCCGGAAAGACACTGAAAAATTTTTCATAGTTGTTGAACACGTGTTTCGGATACCGGACTTCGAGGATATTCCCCGAATCTCTTGCTGATACGAAATCCTCTTCGATCGTCTCCGGTTCGACCCGGACGTTCAGGTAATCCCGAAAATAGTTGCTGATGCGTCTGAGGTCGCTCGAATAGTAAAGGTCGACGATCGTACCACTCGTATTCTCGCGACTTATCATGTAATATTGCTCTTCCTCGTCCCATTCGACGATAAACTCTTCGGTGAAGGAAGGCAGGACGTGTTTGGGGAAATCGGAGAGTTCGATCAGGTTACTAAAGGAAATCGTGACGAGATAACTCAAGGGAACGAGAACCGAAAGCATCAGACCGACGATAACGACGTAGAAGAACGTCTTTTTGACGAGATTGCCGGTCATGACTGTCCCCTCCAATCCTTACCTTTGGTGATCCTTACGAATCCGAAGGCGAGTAAAAAGACGATCGCAAGTGTAAAGACGCTGTAGGAAACGGCGATCTGATAGCTGAACTCGCCGGTTCTAACTCGATCGGAATAGTAGACGATCCGTTCGAGGAGAAAAGGAACGCGTTCGAACCCGAAGATCATGACGCTAATAAGCCAGACCTGGACCCCGGCGATCAGACGCAAGAGAAGCGCGGTGATGATACTCGGTTTGATGATCGGAATGACGATGTCCTTGAGTGCCTGGAAACGCGTCGCACCAAAGACTTGTGCGGCTTCCTTGTATTCCTTGTTGAAGTTCTGCAATCCCGCCAAAATGATGATCATGACCGAAGGCATGACCGTCCACGTATCGATCAAGATGATCAGGAAGACGGCTTCCATCCCGCTGACGCCCTTCCAGATGAAGCGACCATCGAGGATGCCCAAGCCCTCCAAACCGGCCTGCAGGCCGGTCGACTGCAAGAGCGAATTGATCCATCCGGTTTGGATCAGTCCCGTATTCCAAAGGATGCCGACCGCGGACTGCGGGAGGGCCATCGGAATGAGCATGATGAACAGAAACAGTTTCGATCCCTTGAAGTTCCTATTGACGAGCAGGGCAATCGTAAGCGCGATCACGAACTGCAACGTCAAGGACACGAGCGCGAATACGAGCGTGTTCACGAGGGCGCGGTTGAAGAGCGGATCCGCGAACATCATCCGGTAGTTTTCGAGCGAAAAACCCCCTGCTTTGGCGGTGAAACTTTGGATAAACGAGAGCATGACGGGAAAGAACCAGAACATCATGTAAAACAACAGCGCTGGGATCAACAGCAGATAGGGTGAAGAAAGATAGCTTTGTCTTGTTTTGAATGCTCGTTGTTCTACCATGATATGACCTCTTTTTCTTTCATATTACATCATTTATAGAAAAATGCAAGAAGGAGCACTTCTTGCATTTTCCGTTTCGAGAAAGCCGTGATCCTAAGAAACCTCGAGAGCTTCTAGAGCTGCTTGTTGATCGTCTAGGAATGCTTGAAGGTTATCATTGGTGATCGAACCGTCCATGATGCCGGTGAATACGTCATCGTAGACACCCTTGACTTCCGCCCATGACGTGTAGGAAGAAATCATTTGCAGACCTTCGACATTGGCATTGGCGACAGTCGCGAGACCTTGGCGAATGACGTCGTCTTCGGGATCGTTGCCGAGTGCTTCGGTTGCTTCTTCGATCGTCGGAATCGTTCCGAGTGCCGCGTAAACGATTTGTTCAGGTGCTGTGAACCACTCGATGAATTCTTCGGCGAGTTCCTGATTCGGTGCGTTGTTCACGATACCGATTCCGTGGCCACCGATGATCGAACCGGCTTTACCGGTCGTTCCGGTCGGACCGGGGAAAATTTCAAATGCGGCAGGAGATTGCGATACGGCCGTTGCGAGCGGAGCCATCAGTTCGAATGCGAGTTTGACGCCGCTTTCCGCGTTCGTCATCAACTCATTCGAAACGTTTGTCGTGAGACTTTCCTGAGCAATGCTGTCTTTCATGGCGATGATGTCCTGCCATGCTTTGAGATTTCCGGCATCATTCATAACAGGGAATGCACCGCCGTTCGAGAGTGCCATACCACCGATCTCATAGAGTAGCATCGATGTCGTCTGACCTTTGACGTGAACACTGCCTTCACCGATTTCCGCACCCCAGTCGATGAAGTCCTGCCACGTGTAGTCACCGGCGAGGATGTCTTCTTCGGTTAATCCGTCAGGAAGCGCATCGAATGCTTCCTTGCGGGCATAGGATAGATAGACGTCCGAGTTGACGGGGAAGAAATAACGATTCCCATCGCTGTTGGTCGAACCATCGAATGTGCTTAGGAATGTCCGGTCGTCCATTGCGGCTTCGAGGTCATCGACGTCCTGCATGTAACCCGCATCGATGTAGTCGGCCATAGTACCGAAATGCGAGATCAGAAGATCGACGTTATAGTTTTCCGCTTTTTGTTCGGTGTCGATCTTGTTGAAGGTGTCTTCCGCTTGTGCGAGCGTTTCGAACTTGATCGTTACGTCGTGTTCTTCTTCGAACGCTTCGAAGATTTCCGTCCGGTATGTTTCCTTTTCGACCACTTCACGACCGAAGTCGCTTAAAATATACAATTCGGCTTTTTCATCATCAACTTCCTCGCATGCCGCGAGCAGGAACAATGGTACGATGACCATCAAGAGAACCAGAATTTTTTTCATGTAGCTTCACTCCTCCTTATTTTACAACCATTTTAACACCATGTAAGCGTTTTTCATATGTTATATAGAACAATAAATAGGATAAGAAGTACGTATCAAATGTTATCCATAATACCTTTGAGGATTATAGCGAGTCGATCGAAGGATAATGCATGTCGGGCGATCCGTTCATTCTTTTCGACGATTTTCGCATAGAGCGAACCATCGAAGAGGACGGATTCGATCTCTTTGGCTGCTCGGTCAAGGATGTCGTCTTTGACGCGAACGACGCCGCGCTCGTCCTTTTCATGTTCATCACCGAGCGAGACGACGTCGAACCCGAGTGGTTTGATGTCCGTTTGAAAAACCGGATATTCATAGGCGAGCACAGGCTTTTGGGCAAAAACGGCTTCAATGAATTGGTTCCCCCACCCTTCGAGAATCGAGGGATAGGTGACGAAATCACAAGCCGGATAGATGTCCCAAAGGGCATAGACTTTCTTTTCATCTGTTTGATGTCTCTTTGCGGCGACGATATCGTTGATGAGTCTGATTTCAAAGGATGCTCGGTCGATCTTGTCTTTCAGGATTTTGAATTTGTCTTCTCTGAGTTCGTTCATGCCGGCGATCAAAAGGAATACGCGGGTATTCTTGGTTACGGGAATGCCGTTATAGAGCGTATCGCCGATCCGCGCTTCTAGTCTGACCTTGAAGCGTTCGATCGTATCGATCGCGAGTTCGATCGCCTTGCGGTCTTCGATGCGCGTCGCCTGCAAAAAGACGAGATCATGCGCGGCGATTCCGAGTTTTTCCCGCAAGTCACGATTGTAGTCGTCTGCGATCCAGGGTTCACGCTCGAAGTCGAAGACGTTTGGCACGACGATGCTGTCGATGCCTTTTCGTGCTTTGAGTTCGGTTTTGGCGATGTTGTTGATGACGCAGTGAACACCTTTCGAAGCGGGAACGTATCGTTTCAGGAGGTCGTCGATCAAAGGTGTTGTCGGGTGCGCGTAGCGCTCTCTTTCCCAAAAAAAGTCGTGGTGGTGGTAGATACAGCGAAGATCCATGTGATCGATGGTTTCTTTGATGGCGATGGCTGCCGGAAGGTTCAGTCCGAGCGAAGAGATGTTGTTCGGTATGATGAGGTCGATCCGTTCTTCTTTAAGGATACGCATGAGTTTATCCCGTATGGTATCCGCGCTGTCGAAGATATCTTTTAAGAGGTCTTTTTCGTCCTCGTAGTCGTCGAGCGTTTCAAAGGCGTTATGATCGATCTTCTTATGGGTTGCGTCTTTGAGACTCAGATGTTCGATCCGTCTCGTTTCCGCCTCGGGGCCCGTGCCAGCCACATAGATGACCGTATGTCCGAGGTTTTCAAGGACGGTTTTCCACTTGTCCATTTCGAGGGAAACGCCGTCCGTAGCACCGACACGGAAGTGGATCATGGCGATCTTCATAAACGGCCTCCTTCAAGTTCGATCCAGCGATACCGGTAAGGCAGAAGTTCGATCCGCTTAAAGACCGGCAAACCGGTTCTGATGTCCGTTCCTGCGAACGTGGTATCGAGCATAACGTGTTCATCCGATACGTTGACGAGCACGAGTATGTGCTGATTCGTAGTTTTGTTGCTGCGGACGATGGAAAAGATGCGGTCGTCCAAAAACAGGACGCCTTGATCCGCATTTGGCGAAAACGCACTTTGTTTTTGACGAACTTCCAGGAGTTCGAGGTATTGATTGAATATGTCGTGTCTGATCGAATGCTCATCTTCAAGTTCTTCGATTAAGGCGTCGTAATCGAGTTTTTCACGGTTGATGCGTCTCGGTATCCCCGAAGATCGAAAGCCTTCCAAGTCGTTTTTCGAACCGATCAGGCTGTGCACGTAGATCCCGGGAACGCCGATGACTGAAAGGAGAATGACTTGCGAGGCGATGAACTTGCGGACGCGCGCATCTTTCGTATCCCGACAAGACGTAATCGCATCGAGGTAGCTGATGTTCAGCTCGTAAGGCGTCTTCGTCTTGTCCTTGTTCGTGCGATAACTGATTTGTCCCTGGTTTTCCATGACGCGTTCGATCAGTCGATCTTTTTCCGAATCGGTCAAAATATCTTCGACCGGTCTCATGCCAATACCGTCGTGGCTGGCGAGAAAATTGAAATAGGTCGTATCCTTCGTAAGCGGCGTTTCCTTTAAACGGTCGGCCCAGTTTAGGAGTTTGCGGGCGTTTCCGCTCACGAAGGAAAAGAGGACGAGCGGAGGGAGCGGAAACTGATAGACCATGTGCGCCTCATCGTGACCGTTGCCGAAATAGGAGACGTTTTCCTGATGGGGCACGTTCGTTTCGGTTACGATGATCGTTCCCGGAACCGTCAAGTCGAGCACGTAACGCATGAGTTTGACGAGAAGATGGGTTTCCGGCAAGTGGATCGAAGGCGTGCCGACCTGTTTCCAAAGAAAACCGATGGCGTCGAAGCGAATGAAACGGGCGCCCTTTTTGGCGTAACCGACCAAAATCTCCAGGATCTTGAGCAAAACGTCGGGGTTTCGATAGTTCAGGTCGACCTGATCCTTAGAAAAAGTCGCCCAGAGATGCGTCGTTCCGCTTGTTGTTTCATAAGGATAATGCAAAGGCAGGGCCCGTGGGCGGACGACGTCGCCATAGTCGAGCATCGGGTCGCACGCAATGAAATAATCCTGATAGGCGACCTGTCCTTCTGAAAAAGCTTTGAACCAAGCGCTCGAGCGGGAGATGTGGTTGATGACGGCGTCGAACATGAGACCATGGTTTCGCGCGAGTCTTTCGATGTCGTCCCACGTGCCGAGATTTTCATCGATCTTCTCGTAGTCGATGACGGAAAATCCGTCATCGGAACTATAGGGGAACATCGGTAAGATGTGGACGTTTTCGATTAGACCCTTCGTCCGTTCGTGTAAAAAGCGATCGAGCGTGTAAAGGGGCGCTTCTTTCGCTTTAACGATCGAATCACCGTACGTGATGAGCATCACGTCCTGTTCGGTGACCCATGGCTTTTTCTCGCTCGTTCGATTGGCTTCGATCAGGCTCAAGACGCTTTCATAAACGCGATTTGCCTGATCCGGATAGAGTTTTTGAATGATCTCTCGTATATTCATGGCGATACCTTGATACGTTCCAGCATGTTCGTGAGCGCGCGTATGGGATTGGAAAGTGATGTTTGCAAATCGGCGTACTTCGGAACGATGACGTGGATTTCGTCCATGTATTCAATGTCCTTTGATTCCTCGCTGACCGCGAAGACGCCGATTACGCGTTTCTGGTGTTTTTTGGCGAGTTTCGCAATGCCATAGGGCGCTTTGCCGAAACGCGTTTGACGGTCGAGTCGCCCTTCGCCGACGATTACGACATCCGAAGCCAGGATCTTTTTTTCGATGTCGAGCAGCTGGATCATGTAATCGATTCCCGAAGATACGTCGGCTTTTAGGAAAGCCATAGCCCCGAATCCGCACCCGCCGGCAGCGCCGGCGCCGGGCATGTGGCGATACGTCTGTTCGAAGTGCTCTTCAACGACGTCCGCGTAACGGGTCATGTTGGCTTCAAGGATATGTTGCATGTGTTCGGTAGCGCCTTTTTGTTTGGCGTAGATGTTCGCACAACCGTCCTTACCGAGCAAGGGGTTTTCCACGTCGCTTGCCATGATGAACGTAACGTCTTTCGTCAGTTCGTCGAGTGCACTCGTGTCGAATCTCGTAATGCTTCCCAATAGATTTCCGTTGATCGCATCCGTGATCGGTTGATCGTGGTTGTAGAACCGGACGCCGAGTGCCTGGACCAGACCGGCAGCCGCATCGTTGGTCGCGCTTCCACCAAGACCGATGACGATTTTTCTGGCACCTTTCGATATGGCGTCTTTAACGAGCAAACCGAGACCATAGGTCGTGGTCTCAAGCGGATTCATCCGCGTTTCATCGATTTTATTCAGTCCGTTTACGCTGGAAAGTTCGATGAACGCAACCCCCTCATGAATGATATAGGATGATGCGATCGGATCACCCAATGAACCAAGGGTGAGAGTCGTTTTTGGCTCTTCATGATAAAAATCGTTGATCGCGTCAACGAAACCTTCACCGCCATCACTAATCGGCATCGATTCGACCTCGTAATTCCTGTTTTGATAGAATTTCTTGATGATGTGCGCGATGTCCACCGATGAAAGCGTCCCCTTGAAAGAGTCCACTGCTACGAGTATGTTCATGTGCGATCCACTCCTTGATTGTCATGTTTATTGTATACGAAAGCAGCGGATATTCATATATTACGAGGAATACAATTTCCGTGATTTCATTTTGTTATGTGTTACAGGTAACAAGTTGTCGCGATTTCATGAGTCGAATGGTTCGAGTTAATCCACGGATGCCCTGGCCAAGTCCATGGATCGTTTCGCCTCGATCGGAGTCTTGGATGTCGTGCTCTTCTGTCCGTTCAAAACACCGGTTCGCGTGACAGATGGCCGGCTGAAAAGGTCAATCGCCATATCTTCATTTTAGTACAGTTTAAGTCAAATGTCTACCACCTGGACCCTTTCGATTCAGCGCGGAAAAACGCGTTTTTTTTGTTTTGTAAAGAAAACGTATAGAAATCATTAAGATTTACTGTATTTTCGGATTATACGAAAAACGGATGGTACAATGAATTTGTCACGAGATCGTCTAGGAAGGTGTGCATGCATACATGAGACTTTATATAAAAACGGTTTTAGCGCTGATCGCGACACTTCTTCTTGTTTCCTGCCTCGAACAGGATATTCCCTGGCGAAGCATATACGTCGAAATGACGGATGGCATGTTCCAAGGGGATGACGCGTTCGATCGGGTGACCCAAGATCTCGTTTTTTTACGCGAATCGTTGACGGATCCTTCCGTGGCGGTTTCTTGGTATTCGGATAACACCGACATCATCGATCACGACGGAAACGTTACTCGGCCAGCCGATGAGATCGAAATGGTGACGATCACGATCGAATTAGTTGGCGAAACGGATAACAGGACCTACACGATCACCGTATACGTTATGCCGATCGAAACCATCCATGTTACGTTTATCTCTTTCGCAGAAGAAACGATCGTCGAAGTCCCCAATCTGTCGACGGTCGACCCCATCGAACCTCCGCATCACCCCGCCTTCGACTTTATCGGTTGGCGGAACGCTGCTGACGATTCGTTTTTCGATTTTGAGACCCCAATCAAAGAGGACCTCACTCTCATCGCTGAATGGGAAGAACGAAGCTATCGGGTCACCTTCGACTCGCGTGGGGGAAGCGAAGTGCCGAGCATCGAGAACGTCATCCATAGCGAGACGATTTTGGATCTGGAAGAACCTGTTCGAACAGGTTATCTTTTCGTCGGCTGGATCTTTATCGATGCTTTCGGCAACGAACAACTCCTCGTGGAAAACAAAACGATCATCAACGAAAACATCAAAGCTTATGCTTTGTGGATCATAGATCAAGAATATGAAAAGGAGTCTAACACATGATACGAACGAAACGATTATTTCTCTTGTTGTTGCTTTCGACATTCGCCTTCGTAATCTCCGCGCAAACCGTGTTTGCCGAGGAGACCGACGAAACCGCGACCATTACCTACGTCGTGAGCGAAGATGCGCTTGAGGGCCTCGAGCCCATGGATCCCCCCGAACCCGTCACGGGTATCGTCGGACGCGAAGTGCATCACATTCCGACGCTCACCTCATCGGTATATACGTTTCTTGGATGGTATTACTATGACGATCAAGGCGATCAGGTCCAACACAAAAAGTATGACGTCATTACGGAAGACCTGACCCTCTACGGTTCTTGGCGCTTAACCCCGAGAGTCGTACGGTACGAACTCGATGGTGGCGAGAATAGCCCCGAGAACCCGCAGATCGTCTATGGCAATGAGACGTACGAACTCGGTGATGCTTCCAAGGAAGGTCACGATTTCCTTGGTTGGGAATTCGACGGGGAAGTCGTCACATCTCTCGAAAACGTCACATCAAGCCTTACGTTGACCGCACTCTATGAAGCGATCGACGTGGTCCTAACGCTCGATCCCAATAACGGCGATGACCCATACGAAGAGGTCGTCACCTATGGCGAATCCTATCTGATAACCGAACCGAGTCGTCAAGGCTATGACTTCGCGGGTTGGCAGGATGAGGATGAGAACCCCTTCGAAGCGAGCGGCACCGTCGATTTCACCGCAGCTCAAAGCCTCTATGCCGTGTGGACACCAAAAGAGGATACGCCCTATGAAGTCGTTACCTATTTCGAACAACTCGATGGCAGCTATGAAAGTGAATCCGAGGCATTCCAAGGAACGACCGAATCTTTGATCGAACTGACGCCTGAAGCCGTCACCGGATTCGTATTGAACGAAGAGGACAGTGTCCTTTCCGGATTAGTTACGGCCGACGGTTCGCTCGTCCTATCGATCTATTATGATCGTGCGATCTACAGTGTCGATTTCCTCGATGAGAACGATGAGCTAATCGAAACACAACAGATCCCTTATGAAGGATCGGGGATTGCCCCAGAATATTTAGTTCCCGGCTATGCGGTAAGCTTCGATGAATCGCTCTACCAAAACGTTACCGAGGACGTATCGGTCCCCGCTATCCTCGTGGCGAACACCTACGAGATCACCTTCGACCAGGACGGCATTGACCCGCTATCCGTGACCTTTGACCAGGAAATCGGTACGATGCCGGTTGCTGAAGCACCGGTCGATGAAGTCTTTAACGGTTGGAAAGATGCTGAAGGTACGTTCTACAACCAAAACAGCATCTATGATATCGTCGGCGACCTCCAACTCTTCGCTGATTTCATTCCCGAATCGGACGTCGCCTATACGATTGAATACCGTTTTGAAGATGAAGCGGGTAACTTCGTCGTTAATGAAGATGAAACCCTAACGCTTACCGACTCGGCTGGAACCGAAGTCACGGCTCCAGAGCTCGTGGACATTCCTGACGGATATCAACGCGTAGGCGACCTGCCGAGCGGCATCGTCACGACAGCTGGAGAAGGCCTCCTTCTCGTAGTCGACTATGAGCGGATCACGCTCACCGTGACCTTCAGTTACTATGAAGAGGACGTCCTGATCGCAAGCGATGTCGACGTCAAGTACGGTCTCGATGTCGTTGCCCCGACGCTCGATGAGCGTATGGGTTACACCTTTACCGGTTGGGATGCAAGCCTAGAAGATATCATCGAGTCACAAACCATGACCGCGCTCTATGAGCTGGTAACCTATCAGATTACCTATCATTATGGTGATGAGGACTCCTTCGATGACCCGGCCGTACACGAAAGCCCGGTTACGAGTTACACGATCGAATCCGCCGAAGTCGTTTTGACGGATCCGACAAGAACGACCTATGTTTTCGATGGTTGGTATGACGCCGAAACCGGTGGATCGCTTGTTACAAGCATTCCTGCCGGCAGCGTCGGTGACGTCGATCTCTACGCTTCATGGAGCGTCATCACCTACACCGTGACCTTCGAAAAAGATTCGGAAATAATCTTTGAAGTCGACGTTGAGATCAGTGGAACCGTCGCCGAAGAGGACTTCCCAGCCGTGACCGCACCCGAAGGACAGGCTCTTCTCTACTGGTATTACGGCGACGAGATGGAGTTCACTTCCGATACGATCGTCAACAGTGACCTCACGGTCTATCCGCTCTTCGCCGATGCCGTCTTGATCACGTTCCTGGATGAGTTCGGTAAAACGCTCGAAAGCGACATGGTCGTCGTCGGCATGCCGATCGACGCACCGGAGCTCCCTGTCGAGGATGGTTATTCCTATGCCTGGGATCAAACGGTTCCGGAAGTCGCATCGACCGATCTTGAGATCCAAGCGGTTAAGACCGTTAACACGTACACGATTACTTTTGATTCGCAAGGCGGAAGTACAGTCAACCCGCTCGACTTCGACTTCGGTGAGGCTACGTCGGCACCCGAAGAACCAACTCGAGACGGATACGACTTCGATGGTTGGTTCGAAGATGCTGAAGCAACGCTTCCCTACGCATTCACGACGATGCCCGCTGAGGATCTATTGCTCTATGCCGGATGGTCGGAGACTGGCGGTCAAGAAATCGTCGTCTACAGCACCGGATTCGAAAGCGAAGAAGGATTTGCATCTTCTACGTCGTACAATAACACGACCGTCAAGTACGAAGGAGAAGACGGCAAGAAATGGGGCTTCTTCTATGGTACGCCTTCGACTACGTCACCTATGACCGGTGAGCAGTCCGCCCAGATGCGTTGGTATTCTTCCGCTCCGGATAATCTCGGTTACATCTTTACCGATTTCGATTCTCAGAACATCCACCGTGTTGCCTTCCTGGCAAAGAGCACGAGTTCGATCGAATTGACCGTGTCGCTCTCGATCGACGGTGGTAATACCTGGATAGAAGAAGAAATCTACGATCTATCGGAAACGTCCAATGTCTTCAACATTCCAAGCGCATATCAAGATGACGATATTCGCCTGCGCTTCATGATTTCTTTTGATAGTGCACCTAGCCATGCATCAAGACTCTATATCGATGACGTTCAGTTCTATTCCTATGCTTCCGAAGGTCAGATCGAAAGTCTCATCGAAGACGAGCTGGCACAACCCGCAGAAACCTCCGAGGACCTCGTTCTTGCTTCATCCGTTACGATCGGTGAGGACACCTATGACGTTGCCTGGTCGAGCAATGATCCGGCCATCAGTGATTCCGGTGTCGTGACTCGACCCGCCTTCGAAGATGGCGATGCTAGTGTTACCCTGACAGCAGAAGTCAGCCTCGGTGGTTCGCTAGAGTACACGTTCGACTTCGTTGTCATCGTCCTGGCTCTACCCGATGAAAGCGCACCGGCCACGTATGTCGAGACATTTGAAAATCATGACCTTTCGGGCTCTTCTTATCAGGACGGATCATTTGTCGGTGATGAAGGCATTACCTTCACATATGTCCAATCAAGACCCGATGCTGGTTATCAGATTGAAGGAAAAGGGATCATGCTAAAAGATACCACGGCCTACTTGGAATTTACGGTTGAAGGTGGTGTGGGAACGCTATCCTTTGACTTCTTGAAAGCTTTCACCGGTAGTGGAAATCGACAACTCGAAGTGTCAGTTAACGGCACAGTCGTAGGAACATCGGATGGTTTTGACGACACGGATGTGCACAACTATGAGGTTGAAATCAATGAGAGTGGAACGGTTATCATTCGTATCGCTCCCACGACAGGAAAACAGGTCATAATCGATAACCTCACCTGGACAGCATCGGAATAGATTCCCCTACAGATGATGAGGATGGAGAATACGTCGTTGCTACGGCCTATTCGATCGCTTTAGGGGATGATACGTTCACACATCCTGATTGTTTTGCTTATTTTTCCCAAACACCCGATTCCTGTACGGTCGGTGGTGATGAACCAAACGTCTATGAACCCGGTACCTACACGAGAACCTACACGGCAACAACCGACGGAGTCGAAGAAACGGTTACGGTCGAT
>CAYUIK010000070.1:0-4427 GCA_964444805.1 uncultured Acholeplasmataceae bacterium
TCCGAGAGACTGGGTGTTTATGTTTTGTCGATCGCACTAGCGATCGTGCTCAAATATGTTGCCGTTCGTTTTTCGGTTGATTTCACGCGAATCATTTCCGCGCGCGTACGAAAAAAGATGAGAGAAAGAATCTATCGAAAAATGGCGAAACTCGGCTTCAAGGTCAACAAGAAATACGGGGATGCCGAAATTACACAACTAACGGTTGAAGGGGTCGAACAGCTCGACCTCTATTACTCCGTGTTCGTACCGAGAGTCTTTTACGGTCTTGCTGCGCCTCTGACGGTACTTGCCGTTTTGTCCTTTTTAAGCATAAGGGTGGCGCTGGTTCTGTTTTTCTCCGTTCCGCTCATTCCTCTTCTGATTATCGGCATGAACACCTATGCCAAAAAGAAAATGGGTAAACACTGGAAACGCTATACGTCATTGGGGGATATCTTCCTCGACCGGATGCGAGGTCTTACGACACTCAAGATCTTTCAAGCGGACCGACTCAAACACGACCAGTTGAACGAACAGGCCGAACAGTTTCGGAAATCGACGATGTCGGTTTTGAAGATGCAACTCAATTCGATTACGATCATGGATCTGGTCGCGTTCGGTGGTGCCGCACTGGCCATCGTTTTCGCGTTGACAGATGTCCGAAACGGCATGCTCGATCCCTATCTTGCGATTTTCGTCATCCTCCTTTCCGCGGAATTCTTTTTACCGCTACGCACGCTCGGCAGTGCCTTTCATGTCGCGACCAACGGTCTTGCCTCCTACAAACGAATCGATGCGTTTCTGAAAGACGATACGCTTGAATACGGAAAGAAAACATTGGATACTCCGATCACATCCATTCATGCCGTCGATCTTTCCTATGCCTACACGAAAGAGAGCGTCCTGCTCAAAGACGTCACGTTCACCTTCGATACCCCCGGATTCTATGCCGTAGCCGGCAAATCCGGGAGTGGAAAATCCACGCTCGCTCGTCTCTTCATGGGATTCGACAGTCAATATGGCGGGAGTCTGAAATACAATGATCTTGAGATCGGCGAACTCTCGCTCGAAACACTCGCCGAACACGTAACGATCGTCGATCACGAGTCCCATCTGTTCAACGGTTCGGTTTTGGACAATCTTTTGCTGGGAAACAGAAAAGCCGATATGAAAGACATAGAGTCCGTCCTTAAAACGGTTGCGCTCTATGATTTTTTCAGGGAAAAACCCGAAAAGCTCGACTACATGCTCTATGAAAACGGCAAAAACGTATCCGGCGGACAACGTCAACGGATCTTGATCGCACGCGCTTTACTGATGGATAAGGACGTCTACATCTTCGATGAGTCGACCGCGAGCGTCGACGGAAAGAGTGAAGCGATTATTCTGGACGCTCTCACGGAGCTTTCGAAAGAAAAAATCGTCATCATGATCACGCACAAGCTCTACACGATCGAAAACGCCACGCACATTCTCTATATCGATCGACAGACGATCTGCAAACAGGGAACCCATGACGAGCTCGTCGCCCGCAAGGGTGCTTATGCTCGGACTTATCTCGAGCAAAAAGAGCTGATCGAACGGATGCACGGAGGTGATGGTCATGCGTAGAAGTGGCTTGCTTCTCATGTTCGAGCTCTTCAAGGTCATGAAAGGACTCACACCTGTCATTTTCTTCACCATCATTGCGGGAATTCTCGGATATCTGAGTGCGATCGCGATTACCGTCTTCGGTGTTCTGGGTGTCCTGAAATTTCTTGGGGAACGTGTCGCGCTCAGCTACACGGAACTGACGGTCATTTTACTGTCCGGTGGCTTTCTGAGAGGATTTTTAAGATATGTCGAACACTATAGCGGGCACTACGTCGCTTTTAAATTGCTCGCCATTTTGCGCGATCGGATCTTCGATCAATTGCGGATCCTCGCTCCCGCCAAACTCGATCGCAAGCACAAAGGCGATCTCGTCAGTATGATTACCGCCGATATCGAAACGCTCGAAGTCTTCTATGCGCATACGATCGCACCGATCGTCATCGCTTTTGGCGTTTCACTCTTCATGAGTATCACGATCGCCATCGTGTCGAACATATGGATCGGTCTGGTCGCTCTTTTGAGTTATGCGGTCGTCGGTATTGGTTTTCCGTTGGTTTTCCAAAAACGCCTGCAACAACCCGGAGAAACGTATCGAAGGGAACTGTCCGATTATGCCAGGGATTTCCTGGATGCCCGTCTCGGGATCAAGGATGCCGTATTGACCGATACCGTCGATCAGACGATTGGAGAAATCGGTCGAAAAAGCGATGATCTTGAAATGGCGCATTTCGATATTCAAAAGACTTCGACCAAGCAACGAGCGCTTACCGATGTGTCGATCTACGTTTTTATCGGCCTCATCGGTCTTGTTTCCGGTTTGTTCTATGCACATGGGTCGCACACGCTTGTTTCCTTCGTGTGGCCGATCGTTGCGCTCTTCAGTTCGTTCGGTCCGGTTCTGGCGCTCTCGGCCTTACCCGCCAATCTCAATCAGACCTTTTCGAGTGCGAATCGCGTCCTTGATCTCCTGGAAGAAAAACCCGTGACACCCGATGTCACGGATGGTTCGGATGAGCGTTTCAACGCTTTGAAACTTGACAATTTGCACTTCGCCTATGACGATCAGGATGTTCTCAAAGGCATCGACCTCGAACTCAAGGACCACGGACTCATCGGCATTTACGGGCCTTCCGGTTCGGGCAAGTCGACACTCTTGAAGTTGATCATGCGCTTCTATGAAACGAAAGACGATATGGTTCAAATGAACGGCCTTTCGGTCAACCGCATTCGAACCGATGCCCTCAGACGGGAAATCGGCTATGTCATGCAGGAAACGGATCTGTTTGCCGATACGGTCTATGACAATCTCGATCTCAATAATAGCCATCCGGAAAAAGATGTCTTTACAGCGACGAAACGAACCGGTATCGATGCCTTCATCGCAGAACTCGATCAAGGCTACGATACCGTCATCGGTCATCAGGGAAGAAGCATCTCGCAAGGGGAAAGACAACGCATCGGACTCGCCCGCGCGCTCATCCATGACAGCAAGGTGATCCTTCTCGATGAACCGACGAGCAACGTCGATATGATGAATGAATCCATTATCTTAAAGACGCTCGTCGAGGCGAGCAAAGAGAAACTGATCATCATCGTTTCACACAAGCGTTCGACGCTCTCCATCTGTGATGAAGTCTACGAGCTCGATCGAGGGAAACTTAAAAAAACATAACAGGACATAACGTTTTCCATATGTCTAGGTAAAGAGCACGCTTAGAGCGTGTTTTTTCTTCTTTGGTCTGAATAGCCAGAAATTGAAAGTTGTCGACGCATCAGGTCCTGAAATTTTGTTGCATTTCGAAATGGTTTGTCATGAACGTACGAAAATAACGTCATTTTGGTTATAAAAATCGGATTAATGAAAGGCTTTATGTTAAAATTTGTTTGTAAAGGTATCGATGCAAGCGCTTTATTTCCCGATATTGTCAAAAATGGCTGGATATCGAATGAAAGGGTTTACTTTTTTCCTTCGTATCATTAAGATGAAACATATCGATTGGCCAAAATGATTAGGGAGGAATAATAGATGAAGAAAACATATTTATTTTTCGTAACCAGTTTATTTATGGTGGTTGTACTGGCGCTGGCTACATCCGTCTACGCCCAGACAACCGACGATCTCGTACCCACGGATGTCATAGATTCATCCGCCGGAACGAGTTCATGGACGGAAGCAGGAGCCCTGCACGTGCTTCCAGGAGGAGGAGAAGATCCGTGGCAACACGAAGCGGATGTTTTGAATACGGTCTATGGACCGTTGTTTGATATCACATCGGATCGGGTGATTTCCTTTTCGTTTTCGATCGGCATCTATGACGACGAAGGTAATCAGATCGCCCACCCCGTCAACTCGCCCGCTCTCGACATTCTCGTTATGAACGCGACCGATGATGCGGAACTGATGCGTCTAAGAATTTGGACGGATGCCGGTGGAGCACTCAACGGCGACCATGCCTATGAGCTCTATCCGATCGGGGGCGACTGGAATACCAAGTATTCCGGTGCCACATGGATCAAAGGAAATGCGACGATGGACAGTCAGTTCGACATCCAGTTCAGCAAAGACAACCTGTTTGAAAGCTATGTCGGTGGTTCGGAAACGTTGACCAGACTCGATAACGCCCAAAACGACTTTTTAACGCACGCCAATCGTCTGGACGATGTCGATCAGGTTTATTTCCGACTCATCGGTGATGGCGGGTTTCAAGCCGATGTCGATATCGTCGTCAAAGCGATCAACGGACAAAGCCTCGCCAACAGCGAAGGAGTTTTTGTCGACACGGTCGCTCCGGTTGTTCTGGCGGACGAACTCGATGAAGTCATGGTCGGTGAAGCGTTGGAACTTCCAGCAA
>CAYUIK010000071.1:0-2625 GCA_964444805.1 uncultured Acholeplasmataceae bacterium
TTCCGGTGAATACATGAAATCGAGGATCAGAGCCGTCTTCGCATCACCGATCGTCCCGATTTTTTCATTGACATCGGCGTGGTCGTCGCCCTTAGCGCGGACATGTCCGGCCGGATGGCCATGGGCGATGACTGATTCGACATATGTAATCGTGTCAAGATCGTCACGTTGATCATTGATGATCAAGAGTGTCGGTGCAATCCTTTTGTTATCCTTGATGTTCAAGTAAGGAGTCGCTTTGGTTTGATCAGAATCAGAAATCGTCCGTAGGACCCAGTCGGGCAAATGAACGAGCGCATTCGTGTCGAGGAGGATGACGCCTTGTAAAATGTCAGGGTCGAGTCCAACGTCTACCATGTACTCTTGACGTGTCGAAAGCAATGCCGACAGGTAAGCCCCCGCCGAGTGTCCCATCAAAAAGACGTGTTCAGGATTTCCACCGAAATCCTGAATGTGCCGGTAAACATACGAAAGAGCGTCCGTCACATCTTTCATGATCTCATCGTGTCCGACATCGGGATAAAGTCGGTAATTGATCGAAACGAACACCATGCCGGCGCTCACGAATGCGTGGCTTTTCGGTTCATGGGAACGATTGGACTTGTCACCTTTCATGAGTGCGCCACCATGAATAAAGAACACGACGGGTACACGCTCGAAAGAAGGATCATAGTGGATGTCCAGACTCGTGAGATTCGGATCGAAACCGTCATGTGACGCATACGTTTCCGTGTGCGTGAGCATACCTTCAGCCTTTTCGTAATCGAGTGTCTTCGTACAAGAAATCATCAGAAAAGCGGAAATGATCGTTAAAACGAACATCAAGCGTTTCATCGCTGCACCTCGTTTCAGGGATTCTACTCGAACACCATCATACAGCAACAAAACCATTTCGAAAAGAAAAAAGAGGATATGTTGCCGATCCTCTTGGTCAAGTTACCGATCAGGGTATGCTTTTGATGGCTTTGATGTTTTTCGTTCGCGATTTTTGGGCGACTGTTTCAATCTCTTTTAGTTTTTGCTGATCGATCGGTATGATCGTGTCCTTACTTGAAAACGGGACGCTTTTCATTCTTTCGACCCGAAGCGTCAGCGTTTTCGTCTGATCGAGCGTAGTGAACATAAGATTGTCCGCAGTCTCTTCCCATATTGTCACGTCTTTTTCGAACACGTTGTTCGAAACCGTGAACATCACGGTGTTGGGGCCAGGGAACTTAAGAAGGTTTTTAATCGCCTCGATCATGTGAGGTCGATACCGCTCGTTGAACAACAGGAGATTTAAAGCCGAACCGAAAACGAGCGTTCCCAAGGGAGAATCAGCGAGTGTGGATGCCGCTTTTTCGATTGCCTGCTCTAGGACACCGGGAAGGATCAGGTTGGCAGCGAAGATGTTGTTCGAACGCGTGATTTCGACTGTCGCCTTCGGATCGAAGCGGATCATGGCGACCCGATTCGGATAATCTTCGAGTTCCGTTCGATAGATCGAACGGATGCTCGTACGAACCATGTCAAGCGATGGATACTGCAAAGGTATTCCGATGACCGAGCCTCCGGCTTTGAGCCAGTCACTGACGAATCCGAGTTCGACGAGTGGTTTCCCGGATCCTCCAGGACCGCTGATCAACGTCGATTCACCGGGTTCAATGCCTTCGGGAAAGACGGATTTCATCCAGGATATATTCGATTGACAACGCATGCAATGACCTCTTTTCATGGGTTTAGGTGCCTGAGGAACCTAGACCCATGATATCGTTTTTTATGACATATGTCAAGAATAATCTAGCTGTAAAGAGCGATGATTGGACGCATAATAATCAAAAAAAACGGCCCATCCGCTTGGGATGAACCGCTTTCGTTGTTCTATGGATTCAGGATGACTTCGTGCTCTGCATAGATCATATCATAGAACGAGGGATAATCGATCAAAGGATTACGATTGTTCTGATAGTCGAAGATCACGTCGTTCCGGTTCGACTCAAAGGCATCGACGGGGTCATCTTCGTGCCACTGGATCAGAACATCGAGCATCGCCATCTGGTAGCTCTGTGGTGTCTGACTGACGAGTTCGAGGTAATCATACATGAGGACCATGTAGAAGAGGATTCGGGCGAGATCGCCTTTGACCGCGTCACGCGGTTCATAGGCGGATCCGCTTTGGTAATCGTCGAAATACTTGTTCCCGCGACTCCCGTTTTCACTCGGATCAGCGGGTTTGAGGTTATGCAGATCGGCACCGACATGCGTGCTGCTGCTATTCGTGCTGACACCAAGGAGCGATTGGGGCCAAACGTGTTCCCGGTTCCATGTCGTACCACCGTCCCAAGTATGATCGACCGATTGGTTGGTGTAGACTAAGATGATGTTATCCGGTCGATCGGGGTCCCGGTCGGTTTCCTTGAGAATATCGATGGCATCACCATATGAATTCATGACGACGGTGTCGTTTAGAATCGTGCGCAAACCGATCAACAGTTCTTCGCCATAGAGACCGGCAACATCCCTGTAGTAATCCGAGAGGACGAGAAAATCGACCGTAACCGTTTCTTCGACTCCGTCGGTTGTTGCCGTGTAGGTTCTCGTGTAGGTACCGGGTTCATAGACGTTTGGTTCATCACCACCGACCGT
>CAYUIK010000072.1:0-16348 GCA_964444805.1 uncultured Acholeplasmataceae bacterium
GACCCTGTAGTTTTGCGTCATCAGGTCGCCCTGATTTTGCCTTTTACACTATTATTTTAGCATAGACGGGCTCTATGTCAAGCAATTTCGCAAAAAAAAGTAAAATTTAATCGATTATTTACGTTTAGAGGTGCGATCATCGTGCTTATGTGCCAAATTCCATCGATATCACTAGGAAGGGATCCGACTTTGGTTTGAATTGTTCCAGGAAAATCCGTGTTAAACTCAACCGATTATATGGTAAAATATGACTATCGAAGCGAGGTGTAATTATCGATGAAAAAGCACATGATTTTGGCAACCATCATACTCTTAGCTACAATCACCCTAAGTGGTTGTTCAATCTATGAACGTTTTACCGCGAGATCGTTCGTCTATTTCGAGACCTATCATGCCGAACCGATCGAGCGTCTTCGCGTCGCACCGGGGGAGACGCTCGATCTGCCTGAACTCGAATCTTCGGGCTACGAGTTTTCCGGATGGTACACGGATGAAACCTTTGAAAATATGTTTACCGAAGACACTGAAATTTATGAGGACACCTATCTCTACGCGAAATGGGATCCGATCCTGTACGAGCTGACGATTGTCAACGGTTCCGATTCGGATACGTTCGATTACTATTATGATACGGTAATCGATCCCGCCGATTTTTTGATCGAAGGCTATGATCTCGTCGCATTTTCCACGGATGCCTCTCATGAAACACCCTTCGAGCTCGAACGCATGCCAGCCCGCGATCTTACGATTTACGTTCGCTATGAACGCGCGTCGTTTTCGATTACGTTAAAAGACCCGAGCGGAGAAACGCTTGACACGCTATCTTTTATCTACGAGGATCCCATCGAGTTGACGGAATTCACCCGAACGGGCTATGCTTTCGCCGGTTGGTTTCATGATCCCGACCTCGAGACCCCCTTTACCGACGACTTCATGCCAGCCCGCGATCTAACCCTTTACGGTTCGTTTCAACCCCTACCATACGATATCCATTTCGAGATGGGTATTGCGGATCAGAAGGAGGCATTGACCTTCCGTTATCTTGATCCCATATCGATCGAAGATCCGATGCACGAAGGATACGCTTTTCAAGGGTGGTTTCTCGACGCCGACTTTGTAGAGCCTTTCACGACGACACGCATGCCTTCTAATGATTTGACGCTTTACGCGAAGTGGTCGCCCAAGGATTACGTGATTACATTTGAAACCGGCAGCGAGGATACCATGCCGCCAATCGTCGTGACATATCTTTCACCGATCGCAATCGATGATACACCAGCAAAAACCGGACATTCCTTTGTTGATTGGTGGGAAGACCCCGATTATGAAATCCCTTTCGAGCGAGACGTGATGCCCGCACATGATCTTACGCTCTATGCCCGATATGCGAGAAACACGTATGTCTTGACACGAAGTGTCGACCCTCACCCTGAAGTCGATCCGATCGAGATTCTCTATGACGATCCGATCGAACTTTCTGACATGGAACTCTTTGGGCACACGTTCCAGGGTTGGTTTAGTGACGAGACCTACCAGACACCATTCGAACTCGAGCGCATGCCCGCCCGGGATCTGACCGTATACGGACACTTCATCGCCAACAGTTATACGCTTAGTTATTACCGGGAACAAGGCATCGCCCAAACGGCTCTAGGGTCGAATTATACGCTCATATTGACCGAAGATTCTCACGTGCTTGCTGTCGGAAGGAACACGTATGGCCAACTCGGCAACAACTCCAACGAGAACCTGATCACACCGACCGACATCACCCACTTCTTTGAATTGGCTGAACAGGAAACCATCACCGATCTCGTTGCCGGTGTCTTCCATTCCGTCGCTTTAAGTTCATCCGGGCGAGTCTTCACATTCGGAAACAATATCTACGGCCAACTCGGCAACGGATCAACATTTCCAGAAAACATACCGATCGACATCACGAGTCGTTTCGATCTGTCGCCGACGGAAACGATTGTCGGAATTGAGGCAGGCCCCCACCACAACATCGCCTACACATCTTCAAATCGCATCTTTTCGTGGGGACTGAACAATACGTATCAACTCGGAACGGGTACGAATGAAGCCGTAGTCGTCCCGCAGGATATTACCGCCGCACTCGCTCTTGATACCGATGAAACGATCGTCTTGATGAGCCTCAGTATGTATCACACGATGATTTTGACTTCCGACCATGACGTGTATGCCTTCGGACGAAACGAAGCGAATGAACTGTTCCTCGAGGGGCAAGACCACGTCGTCGTTCCTACGAATGTCATCGGGTCGATCCCGCTTAACGAGGGCGAGGAAATCATCCTTCTTGATTCCGGTTTGAACTATACGTTGTTATGGACGAGCGAACATCGCTTGATCGCTGTCGGAAACAATGATTTCGGTCAACTCGCTACGACGGAAAATACCGATTATCCCGTCGACATAACGGCTTTGATACCCTTGGTGGGAGACGAAACGATCGCCACGATTGCCGCTCATGATACATCAACGATTCTCGCAACGACCAACAATCGCGTGTTCGTCTTTGGAACGAATGGTTTTGGACAACTCGGTGACGGAACCAAATTGACGCACTTCCAGCCACAGGAAACAACGATGCATTATCCGCTTTCGACCGATGAAAGCATTGTCAAAATCACGATCAGTCAGACGCATACGGCAATCATTACCTCGACACAAAGGCTTTTGACATTCGGAAACAACGATTATCAGCAACTCGGCACGAATCAAGTCGGGACGATCAAGGAACCCTGGTTCTACCGTCTCTACGACGAGATGCAGGTTGGATACGACGAGATCATGGATCTCAGTGCTCCGGAACAAGAAGGGTTCGTATTCAGCGGATGGTATCAAGATCCAGCGCTAACCGACCCATGGATAGATGAACGCATGCCCGAAAGGGATGTCATCCTATACGGACGATTCATGGTCGAATAAAAGCATAAAACCACGCAATCCGATCACTGCGTGGTTTTTTAGACTCTTTACATGTTTGTGTGGAATCACAAGGCCTTTCAATAATCGTGTGGACACCACATGAAAATGTAAAGGCTGTTTTTCATATTCAATCAACACGCGTACACAATGCGAATAGTTATCATACATTGTGTAAAAAGAGGTTTCGTTTCAAAAATTAGCTACTATAATGGAGTCATAAGAATAGTTTAATCAAGACGAATCGGGCCTCCCCTTCCCTGAACGTATGGTTCTTGCACGAGTGATAGACGTATCCTCGTTAATCAATCCTTCGTTCTTAGTCTTGATTGGGCTATTTTTTTTCGAGATCGGCGATCACGATATCCTGCTCGGCAACATCCGTTAGGGCATCGTACTCTTCGATCGATGTGACGCCGTTTAAAACCTGGCGTTTACAGCTTTCAAGAAGGAATGCCATGCCTCTTTTCTCGGCGTAATTCCTCAATTCATCGGACGTCCGTTCGTCATGCTCGAGGAACTCGCGCATCTTTCGGTCGATCGCCATGATTTCGAATACAGCGGTTCTACCACGGTATCCGGTTTGATTGCACATCGAACACCCGTTTGGACGATAGATTTCCGCGGGTTTGTCGATACCAAGACGCTTCATTTCCGCGGGTGTCGTCACACCTTTTTCGCGGCATTCCGAACACAGTTTTCGCACGAGTCGCTGAGCGATCGCACCGATCATTGCATCCGCTACGAGATATCGCGGTACGTTCATGTCAACGAGCCTCGTAATCGTTCCGAGCGCGTCGTTCGTATGGAGGGTCGAAAGCACCAAGTGACCCGTGATTGCCGCACGAATCGCCATTTGTGCGGTTTCTTCATCTCGAATCTCACCGACCATGATGATATTCGGGTCCTGTCGCAAGATCGAACGAAGTGCGGTACTGAATGTAAGATTTGCCTTGGGATTGACTTGGATCTGATTGACGCCGTCGATCTGATTTTCAACCGGGTCTTCAACGGTGGTGATATTGACCGATCCCCGGTTGAGTTCACGAAGAAACGTATAGAGCGTCGTTGATTTTCCACTACCCGTCGGTCCGGTAACGAGAAGGATGCCATGCGGGCGGGAAATGATTCGTCTGAGGAGTTCTTTTTGTTCAGGGAAGACACCCAGATAATCGAGACCGAAACGTTGTGTGCTGTTGTCGTAGATACGGATGACGACCTTTTCACCATGGATCGTCGGGACCGTTGAGACACGGAAATCATAATCGATTCCATTGATGTCGAGCTTGATCTTGCCGTCCTGGGGTAGGCGTCGCTCGGCGATGTTCAAGTTCGCCATGATCTTATAGCGCGCGAGTACCGCTTGATAGAGGCGTCGGGGTACGGAACTATTATAGGAAAGGATCCCGTCGATCCGGTACCGGACTTTGACTTCATCTTCGAAAGGTTCGAGGTGTATGTCGGATGCGAGTGAAGCGACCGCTTCCCGTAAAATCGAATCGGCGAGTTTGACAGCTGGGGCATTGACGAGATTCATGTCATCGTCGTCTTCCTCATCGTCTTCGACGGTTTTCGATTTGTTTGCCTTCGATTCGGTCTCCATGTCGGAAATGGCTTCAGCCCGCTTGAAACGATTGTCCAAATAGGCGATCATCTTCTCCATCTGTTCATTTGACATGATTCCGAGTTGAACATCTTTATGGAAATAGTAACGCAAATTGAAAGCTTCTTGGTAGAAAAAGGGATTGGATGTGGCAATAACCACACGATCACCCGATTGTCTAATCGGAAGCACGTGATTATCTTTCAAAAATTCGATGGGTATACCTTTAAGCATATCCTGGTTAAACGACAGGACATTGACGTCAACAAACTCCAAACCCAGATAGTCGGCGACCATCTTGTAAGCATGGGATTCGGTCATGAGATTCATATTGATGAGTTCCTGCTCGAAACGAAGGCCTTTGACATTGGCCCGTTCGAGACATTCGAGTCCGATATCGAGTTTTAGAGCTTCCTGATCCACAAAATATCGGCATATTTGGTCGTTATATAGCATTTCTATCGCTCCTATCCGATACTGCCCATCAAAGAAATGATGGGTAAAAAGATTGAAAGAATGACGATGCCGACCATACCACCAGCGAAAATGATGAGGAGAGGTTCAAGCGCGGATGTCGCTTTTTCAATCGATTGTTCGAGTTTGTCATCGTAGAAATTGGCCGTCGATTCTAAGACGTTGTCAAGGTTTCCCGTCTTTTCACCGACAGCGATCATCTCGGTCAACATGACCGGGAAAAACTTTAGATTCGCGATCGAACGGGCGATTCGTTTCCCCCGTTTAACCTCACCGACCGCATATTCGAACTTTTTCTCGAATACTTTATTCTCCATCAGTTTTCCGATCGTTTCGATCGAATCCATGATGGACATGCCGCTGGCGACGAGGACACCGAAACCGCGGGCAAAACGAGCCGTAATCAAATAATAGGTGACGTTCTTAATAATCGGAAGTTTGAGTTTTAAATAGTCCTTTGTCAGGCGTCCACGTTTTGTTTTGAAAAACACGAAAACGAAGAGAATCAATAATAGTCCACCCGTCAAAATGAAAGGAAAATTCAGTGTGACGAAACGGCTTGCATCAATGATGATCTGTGTAATGAGCGGCATTTCACCACCGAGTTCGCCGAGCATGTCCTCGAACTGAGGAATGATGAAAACCATTAAAAAGACGAAGACAACAACGATCAAGGCCAGCAAAAACATCGGATAGACCATCGCACTCTTGGCCTTGCCTTTAATCTTTCTGTCGCGTTCATAATAATCCGCGAGTTTAACGAGAACCATATCAAGACTACCGCTGAGTTCGGCGATATAGATCATGTTTTTGAAAAAAGCCGGAAAGATCTTCGGATATTTCGCAAATGCATCCGAGAGAAAAACGCCCTTCAAAAGGTCGTCATGAATATTCGTCAGGACGTTTCGAAACGGAGCGGAAGCCTCTTGAAACTTCAGAGTACTAATCGCGTCTTCAACGCTTACCCCCGACGAAATCATGACCGACAGCTGTCGCATAAACGTCGTAACAGCTGATTTGGAGACCGAGCTTCTTACGGAAAAAAAGACGCTCTTTTTTTTCTCAACGACTTCTTCCGCTTCCATAAGAAAGAGATTGTCGTTTCGAAGTATGGACTTGAGGTCACGTTCATCGACGGCAATTTTCTTGTCACTGACGACCTTGCCATCGACCATTTGTGCCTTGTACTGATAGAGGGGCATTACGGTTTACTCCTTATGCGAGAAGATTGATGTACCAGGAAATCAAGTCATTCCCAAAAAACATCAGAAAAATCATGACGCCCATGAGATAGGGTCCGAATGCGATTTCATCGTGTCGATCCTTTTTCTTCATTTTGATGAGCGTAAGCTCGATTACAGACGCAACGATCGACGCGAGCATGATGGTTAAAAGGACATTGGGCCAACCAAGGAAAAAACCACCGACAGCGAGTAGTTTGACGTCGCCAAGCCCGAGCGCTTCGCGTTTGTAAGCGAGTTCACCGAAGATACGGATCATATAGAGCAACATAAAGCCGATGATCAAGCCGAAGAGGTGCGTTCCGATGTTGAATCCTTCGACCGTGATCGACTGATGAATGACGAATGCCGAGGCGAGCAGGAAAAGAATGACATTGAAGAGATCCGGGATAATCCTGTGGTCGATGTCGATATAGATGATGATCAGACCGACATTGATAAAGATTAGCGCGAAAATGAGTTCGGCCGAAAATCCATAGTAAGCGTATGCGAAACCAAAGAGGAGACCGGTCAAGAGTTCGACGATGAAGTAGCGGATGGGTATCGGTTCCTTGCAGGAACTGCATTTACCTTTCAGAAAGAGATAACTGAAAAGAGGTATGTTTTCATACCAGGCGAGCACATGACCGCACTGGGGACAGTGAGAACCCGGTTTGACGATGCTCTCACCGCGCGGATAGCGATGAATGATGACATTGTTGAAACTGCCGATCAAGGTACCGAAGATGATGAAGAGTAGGGTGTAGATCGTATCCATAAAATCCTCCAGTTTATTCCTTAAAGTGCCACGTCTCGATTGTCATGTTACTAGCCAGGATGCTTATATAAAAATTTGTCAGATCAATCGTGTAGTGGGTACCGTCATAGTTGACCGTATAATCGACCTCATTGTAGGTCAAAGTAAAGGTTGGATCCGTTGATAGATTACTATCGTTTTTCTTGATCACGATCTCGGTATAGAGATCTTGAGCCAGCCGTTCGGTTTCAAGTCGTTCATTGAAAGCGACCATCTGATCCTTCGTATCGAGATAGCTCGTATAGAACATGGTGAAAGCCGCAGTCCCTAAAATGAGGGTTGCAGCAAGCAAAATCATCGTGAAGACGAGCGCTGAACCCTTCTCGTTATGATCCATCATCGTAGACCCCCATTCTGCCGAGGTCGACGTTTCTTAGGATCGTCCGTCGCTCGGAGACAACGGATGTGATCTCAAGCGTATAGATCTCATCCCCATTTTCGAAATTGACATAGAGGTAGTTGACCCGGTAGGCATAGGTTTCGGTCGGATGAACATTGTTCCAGTCCTTGTCATAGTAGATGCTTGAGTTGTTTATGTCATAAAAGGTCTCCCACCCATCCGGTGAGGCGATGAAGGACTGGTGGATATCGGAAACGACGACGCGTGCGTAGTCTTCCTCTTCCTTGCGGACTTCGAAGCGCTCAACGGCCAGATAGATCTGCATGACAGTGAGACTGACCACCGCGATCAATGCGATTGAAATGACGATTTCGACGAGCGTAAATCCCTTTTTCATGGCCTTACCCCTTGATGTCGAATGAAAAATCGAGATACCGATTGCCAAGAATAATCGTATAGGGTATATTTTGATAGGAATCGATTTCAACATGCAATATGTTCAAATTGAGATCGTTTTCCAAGGCATGTTCGATTGTTTCTCTTAAACCTTCATCCTCAATTAAAACAACCGTGTTTTTAACGTTTTCACGTTCAAACGCGAATTGATGCTTACCGGTTAGCAGTCTGATCGATTTGTGTAGTTCGCCCATGAACGTTTCATCATCGGACGGTGGATGAAAAATCGTCAACCCATCGATATACGTTCCATCGATGACTAAAGCAACGACTGCGAGGTGCGCATTCCCATAGAGAATCAAGGCGTTTGCCTCTTCGGCGTTAAGCGAATTATAGTAATCAGCCAGTCCGTGAGCGCCTTTGGTTACGCTTTCGATCAAACGATCGAGCTGATCACCGAGATTGACAAGGCTATTGAGTAAATCAATGGGAAAAAGGTCCATGTATACCATGACCCCTTTTTCTTTGGCATCATAGACGCGCGTTAAAAGTGAATAGTATTCATCGTGTTTGACCATCATTTCATCGATCTCCCGATGAGCCATGGTTTTGGCTTTACGGGGGTTCATTTTAGGCAAGATCGCACTATACATGAGCAGACGCGGTGAATGAACGATGACATGAACGCCACTCGATACTTTGAATTCGTTTTCATCGATGATCTTAAGCACCCGATCAGCGATGACCCGTTCATCTTTGAGGTTGCCATTTTCAACCTGGTAACTTTCGAGTTTGAAGGTTTCCTCATGGACGACGCGTAAATTTTTCTTCTGCTTTTCAACGAAGCCGAATTTGAGCGTAGGAAACGGACGTTCAAAGTATTGTACGATTAAACTGAGACTTCGTGATAGCATGTGATATACCTCTTTCCCGCTCGATCGTGATTTTTAGGACGCATCAGGCTCCCATTTCGCATAGAGTGTATAGTCTTCGGCTGGCATGGTGTCAAAGGTGAATTCCACTTCTTGGTCATCTTCATAATAGAACCATCCGGTAAATGTGTGATCACGTCGCGTCGGAATCGGATAGTCGAGGGGTGATTGATAATCGGCTGTGACCGTATAAATCCATTGATCATCCAGATTAGGTATTTCCAGGAAGAATCCTTCTCCGGCATCGAACGTAATCGTGAACTGATCGAAATCCCATTTCGAATAGACGAATGTGTTTTCACCCGGCATGCTGTCGTGATCAAACGGTATTGTAAAGGATTGATCGAGATACCACCCAGCAAAGATATAACCTTTTTCTTCCGGATCCTGGGGAAGCGCGATCGGAGAATCATAGGACCCGATCATCGCTTCATAGACGTTTTGTGCGTCACGATCATAGAAAACGATGACGTATGTCTCGATTTCCCATTTCGCGTGAAGGGTCACGTCATTGGGCGGCATCGTATCGAACTGGAACGGTGTCGTCAGTGCTTCTTCTAAATACCATCCTTCGAAGCGATGTCCGTACCGATAGGGGTCGACGGGTTTTTCAATCTCAGAATCGGTCGTACCTGATATGTCCTTCAAGGAGCTACCACCGTAGGTTTCAAAAACGATCGTGTATTCATTGGCTTCCCACTTCGCATAGATCGTAAAACTTTCCGGTGGCATGATGTCTTCGGTAAAAGCTGTTTCCAGACTTTCATCCTCGAACCAACCGATGAACGTGTAACCCGCCTTTTGTGGGTTTTCCGGAAGAATGATCGGATGACCGTGCCATATGGCAACCGGATCGATCATCGTCCCGCCGTCGGTATCAAAGGAAATCTGGTTAGGGCTCGCTTCCCACTTCGCATAGACCGTGACGTCATGCATGGGCATGGTGTCGAATACGTGTGGTTCCGTCAATTCCGGATCCGAGAACCAACCCTCGAATTCGTGGCCGTAATAAACAGGGTCTTCGGGTTCTTCCGTCATTTCCTCATAACCGTAGGTTACGGGATCGATCGGGAGTCCACCGTTGACTTCAAAGATCAGATCGTAAGGATTCGCTTCCCAAACAGCATGAAGTACGAGGTTTCTTGGTGGCATGGTTTCCAACGTGAACGGTTCGCCGTTTTCCAACCAGCCGACAAGCGTATAGCCCTCGCGCGTGGGAACCGTAAGTTCAATGTCCTCATCTGTTTTGAATCCTGCATCTTGTATAAGTGTTCCACGATCATATAGTTCAATGTAATATCTTAGTGCGCGCCAGTTGGCATAAATCGTTATATCTTCTGCTGGCATCGTGTCAAAAGAGAATGGAGTATCCGGATCGTCTGGGTTAGAATACCAGCCACGGAAGACATAACCTGGTCGACTCGGGTCTTGATTCGGTCTAGAGATGTTCGAACCGAATGATGCCGTTACGGAATCTATCGCAGTTCCGCCAAACGTCTCATAGGTAATGGTATAGTCATTCGGTGTCCAGTTGGCATAGAGCGTCGTGTCTTCTTCCGGCATCGTGTCGAAGACAAAAGGTTCCGTGAGTTCTTCATCGGTAAACCAGCCGGCAAACGTGTGACCCGTTTTTGTCGGTGGAATGGGTTCATTGATTGACGAACCGAAAGGTTCCGTCAAGTCGAAGATCGGTGTTCCCCCATTTGGCTCGAACGACAACGTCGCTTCCGCGATCACCCATTTGGCATAGATCTTGCCATCTGCTTCAATGATTTGATCGAAATCGTATTCAAGGGTCGTTTCCGCATCGGCAAACCATCCGTCGAACGTGTATCCCGGACGAACCGGTTCATCGAGTTCACCGATCGAAGAACCATGCTTGATGCCAAGCGAATCGAACTCCGTGCCATCATCATGATAGAGTTTAATCTCATAGGAAGTCAGTTCCCACCGGGCATAAAGCGTAAGGTTGCCGGTAATGATTTCATCATCGCTGACGGGTTCCGTGAAGTCAGGGTCGAGATACCAATCGACAAAGTCGTGATTCTCATAGTCCGGTGGATCGGTTGGCATAAGAACATCATCGTGATATACCGTCTCGGCTTCCATATTCTGGTCATGATTCGTCTCGTAGGAAAGGGTGTATTCGAGCGGGTCCCACCCTGCATAGAGCGTCATCTCTTGATTCGGCATGACGCCCAAATAATAGGGATCCGATATGGCCTCTTCATCCGTGAACCAACCCGTAAACGTATAGCCTTCTCGTGTTGGCGGCGTGACTTGGTCGGATATCGATGTACCGATCGGCAAAACGAGTGAATCGACGGGAGTCCCCCCTCTACTGTCGAAATCGATTCGACTGTCCTCAGCGATCCATTTCGCATAGAGGGTTACGTTTTCAGCTGGCATCGTATCGAAAGTGAAGCGATTGTCGAAATTCAATTCGGTGTACCATTGATCGAAAACATAGCCTTCGCGCGTTGGTTCGTTCGGCGCGGAAACACTTTGATTATATTTGCGGGTTATTGGACTGATCGATGTTCCACCACGACTGTCAAAGACGATCATGTAGTTCTCCTCGATCCAATTCGCGTATAGGGTCATGTCGTTCTTAATCTGGGAAAAACGATTAAAGGGCACATTAAAGTTCGGATCGGTGTACCATCCATCGAAACGAAAGCCCAAGCGCTTGGGTTGTTCAAGGTGAGGGATCGCCGTATTTTCCTGAATCGTCAGATCCGATAGACTCGTCGCACCATTGGTTTCGAATTCAATCGTATACGTGCCCGGACCGAGTGCTTGGGTATAAACGGTAAAAACGGTCAAGCCCACGAGCAGCACCGATAATAAGGCTATGATTATTTTCATTAATTTGAGTTTCGATTTCATGAGTTACCTCCGGCATTGAATAGGGAAAAGGTGAGTATCGTTTGTAAATCCGTATCTAGGATGGAAATGATCGTTCGATTTCCAACGATGTCAATGTCAATGGATTCGATCGTGGCATGTCCCGCAACCTTTCGTCCATCTAGGAGTAGGGCGTTGTTTTCATATAGAAGGGAACTCGTGCCGGTTTTCAGGCTATCAACACTGAATTCTTCAGCATTTATTTCAATGGTTCCATTGGCATCCTGATAGTACGTAGAAATGATTTCCTGAATTCGGAAGGTTTGATAATGGAGCGTTTCTTCACTGTTGACGCGCTGATAGAGTCTTGAGAATGCGACGACCGTCGTACTCATGATGATTAATAAAATGGCGTAAACCGCCATCGATATGATGAGTTCGATTAGTGTAAATCCTGAGCCTTCATCCCTCATGCTTTTACACCCCCTATTTCGTCTTACCTCTATAATATTATAAATGCGGAAAAAAAACAAGTTTAGGGCACGATTTAAGCGCGAAACGGCCCGGATTTTCTTGAGTCGCTATTGAACACCGCCATCGATGGAAAATACGCCTCGATCGCCATGGTCGATCACGTCATTTTGAGCGAACGATACTAAGGATGATTCGAGTCAAAAGGGTGTCCTTGAAAAAAGCACGCCTGTGCGAAACGAGGCGTGCAAAAGATTCTTATGAATGTCACCCTTCGATCAAGGGTACGCGGCGGGCAGCACCGGACATTTGTTCCATCTACATTTCATTATTATGTCATTGCGAGACAAAGAGTCTTTTCTATGACTCGATCGAAAAGGACATCTTCATCGCCCAAGGATAGTTCGATCCCTCGATGTCGATCACCAAAACATCCGTACGGGATGTTTCGATCGTCAAGAGTCGATCTCCTTTGCTGTGAAGACCGCCTTCGACCCGAATATCCATGTCATTTTCACCCTTCAAGACGAGATCGACAAGAACGATCGTTGCGTCCAAAGCAGCCTCTTTTTGGTCGGCAGCAACCCAATTATGGTAGGAATAGCTCATCGTGTTCGTCTTTTGGTCGTAGGAAACGAGGACGTAGGTCTCTTTCATCGCGTGTTTTTCAACGTTGTATCTAAGCGTTCCCCCTTCGAGGTAATCCACGATCCGATCGCGCAATTCGATGTGATCCTGATCTTTTGGTCCGGCGGGTGTTTTGGTTAATTCATAGATCAGGAAAAAGCCGAAAATCGAAAAAACGACAAAAGAAGTGACGAGCACCATAACCTTATTGTTTTGTACACGACTCATGATGTCACTTCTTTCGTCTCTCTTTTATAAACCTATGATAGCATAAATACTAAGAATTTCAATCATGTAATCGCTAGAATGGTCGCCGGTTCCCACGTGTGGATGCCGCCGTTAGCGGATAGATAGATGATTTCGAGTTGAGCGGATACGAATTCCATTATGATTTCATCTTTGCCGACCTCGACTTCCTCCACATTCACTTCCCATTGATTCGTACCGAATGTGTCCTCAAAAAGGTCTTCAAGGGCAGCGACAGCCATACTCTCATCCGGCATCGATAGCGATTCGAAGACGAAACGGTCGTTCTCGTAATCGAAGAAGACGTAGACGTCTCCCTCTGTTAAAGCCGCCATATACGGTTCGGACGACGTCTCTAAGTAAAGGTCGAGTTTGATCTGGTTGACCATCTCTTCGCTCTTCGTATCCTTGGCTCTTTGGACGAACCCATTATATCCTACGACCGATACGGCCGTTAGGATCGCTATGATCATCATGACGACGATCAACTCAAACAATGTAAAACCTTTTTGTTTCATGGTATTGCCTCACTTTCTTGTTTTACTCTATGATAGAGCGGCAATACCGGGTTTACTCGAAAAAAGATGACTCGAGGTCATCTTTCGTCACTTTAGTAATCAGAAAAGGTTGTGGGCAACTCGAAGTGCCTGATCGACGTATTTGTCGAACATCGCTTCATCGTTGAAAAATTCCATCGACAGCACACCGTTGGGGTTGGTGTAATCAACCAAAGCAGGCGAGATTAAAGTAACCACGATCATGCGTTGAATGGCTTTTTCCACGATCGCGACGCGTGATTCCTGCATAAACGAATCGGAAGGATCATACGTGTAGGAAATGATGCCCATGTCTCCGAAACACCGGGCGAGTGTTTCGCCAAGTTTTTGGTGCATTCTCGGGATTCCGAACACCATTTTGAGAGCACCGGGGTTTTTTTGAACAAATTCGATAATTTTTTTAAAGAGTGCTTTCGTAAATGCTTTTTCCTGCTTTTGATCTTCACGGACGAATTCTTCGGTAAGAAGAAACAGTTCCTGTGCGAGTTGGTCGAGGATTTCTTCTGTGGCAATTTCAATAAGTACTTCTTTACTACCAAAGTGATAATTCACAGCTGCTATGTTGACAAAACACGTATCGGCAATCGTCTTAATCGTAATTCTGTCTCCACGGCGAATAAATGTTTTCGTTACATCGATCATTGTGCGTTTCGTTTTCTTTGAACCCATCTTTTTGATTCCCCTTTTTCGTTTTTTTTGTCCCCCTTCTATATATAAGATAACATATTTTTAATATTTATTTAGATATTTCTCGTTTTTTTTAGCCTATTTTTATGCTTTTTAGGCGTTTTTTTCGAATATTTCAGGAAAATCTTTGATCATTAACACAAAAATGAATATTTTCGTTTGCATGGGCTAAGTTTACGGCTAGTTATACCAATCCCGTGTTTTGCTGGTTTTTTCCGTCGATCGTCGTCCGTGGTTTTGGAAATCCTGTGTAACATCGATGACTTTGATTTCTTCTTAGGCGCGAATGTGGTCGTGATCGAACCATAAAAAAAGCGTCCCGAAAGATTCGATCCGCTTTTTCATGTTTTTAATCATTAACCGTTTGTTAAGTTCCTTTTGATTCGATATCCGACACCCCACACGGTCTCAATCGGGGATTCGTGATCTTCGAGCGATAACTTTTTACGCAAGCGATTCATGTGGATGTTAATCGCATTATCCGTAACGCCTTCCTCTGAGGGGTAGATCAGGTCACCGAGTTGCTTTCTTGATATCGTCATATTTTTGTTTTCAAAGAAGAGTTTCAACGTATTGAATTCACGGATGGTCAAATGGACCTCCTGGTCATGGTGATAGACGCGATACTCATCCGGATAGATCGTAAGAGGACCGACTGTAAGCATCTCTTTTCGATCATTCTCGTCTTCGTTTTGAAACTTCCGTTCTCGTCTGAGTGCAGCTCGGATGAGTGCGACGGTCTCGATCACCTTGATCTCGTTGGTCAAGTAGTAATCGGCACCGATGTCGAGATAGTAGGATTTTACGATTTCTGAGTCAACATCCGAAATCACGAAAACAGGCGCATTGGTATGCTTTCTAATCGTTTGGATATTGGCTGAGTTAACGCTGTCACTCTGATCGAGATTAATCATGTAAAAGCTGTAGTCCGACCACCCGATGAAATGCTTGAGTTCTTCGGGATCGAGAATCTTCACTTGAAACTGATTGGTTTCAAGTTCTTTCAATAAATCTTCGAATAGCGTTTGTGATTCGGAAAATATGATCATTCGGTCCATAATGTGTTGCCCCCATGTTTTTGAAGTAGAACCACTGCTCGTAAAGATTCATCGGATATTGTCGTTTGTCGCTGGTCAACTTCATGATACGTCTATTGTACGTCATGCGCACAAGAAAGAATAGACCTATTTACAACATGAATTATAACTTCACGATTCGTATACATGAAATATTTTAGTCAAATTCTTGCATTTATGTGTAAAAATGCTTTCACATGATCCAAATAATCTTGATCATCGGAGGGGGGATTTAACGTTGCGTCAACTCCGAAATGTCTTGTTTCTTTCAGCTGAATCGACGTGTAAAATCTTGTAACGGTCTTAGGACATCTTTTTCTAGAAGGGTCAATGTCCGTTTCTGCGAATCGTGGTGATCGACCATAAAGTTTTGTATAGAGATTATGCGGGAATATTAGACAAAACCAAGTAGTGGTCCTTTGTTGACAAAGTGACTTTCGTGTCAAACTGACTTTCGCATATGCCCGACTATATAACGCTTTGAAGTCGAGACCAATCGATCTGACCTTTAGTTTTGTTTAAAAACGACCTCTTTCAAGACGTGATTCATTAAAGCGTAAGACGTCATGAACTGATTCGAGCGACGTCGATCGCTGTTGATCGACGGGATGACGATCTCACGTTTTTCTTGAGTCAAAAAGTCCATGCTCGTGCCTTTTTGCAAGACATAGCGAAGAATCCGATGGATGGATTCGATCGCACCCTTTTGATACGAGGCTAAAGGGTAACAATCAAACATTTTCATAGGATTCTTCGAATTCGCGATCACCTTGATGTCGTGAGATCTACTGCAAAAAGCTGCCTCGATCTGTCCATATGACTGAGAAAGGACGTTTGAAGTCATCGCGACCAAGACGACCATAGAGGCATTCAAACGGTCATCGGATGTCGTAAAAACCGACAAAGCCGTTACAGACGAACGGGTAACACGTGTGTTTGTCATAGGTCGTTCTCGGTTTTCGACGAAACGATCGATCTCATCGTCGCGTTTGATGGGATTGCGTCTGATCTCACAAGCGATCGTTCAAAAGTTCTTGTTGATGATTCCAGCAATCGCCACGCGCTAATCGAGCGTCAAGTGCTCCCACTTTGTGGCCACTTCGAATTCC
>CAYUIK010000073.1:0-5664 GCA_964444805.1 uncultured Acholeplasmataceae bacterium
GCGTCGATTTCCCGGACCCCGATTCACCCGTCACGGCAACGAATTCGCCGAGATCGAATTTGAGGTTGATCTTTTTCATCCCGACCGATACGTTGTCCTGCGACTTATAGTATTTCGAGACGTTGTCTAAACGAATCATGCTCATACGTTTTTATCTCCTTCAATTAGGGGTAAGAGTTCAGCGATGCGATCGACGATCACATCGGCACCTTCTTTGACTAGAACCTCACGTGTGCGAAATCCCCACGTCACACCGATGTTTCTGATACCCGCACGTTTGGCCGTTTGGATATCGACATCGGAATCACCGATAAATAGTACGTCATCCACGCCCAAATCGAGTTCTTCCAACGCTTTATAGACCATATCAGGGGCAGGCTTGTGTGCGAGCTCGAGCGTCGCTCCGACGGAGACATCGAACAACCCCATGAACATCCGCTCATTAAGTTCCTTGACGAGATATTCGTGCTTGTTCGAAACCACAGCAAGCTTATAGCCTCTTCTTTTCAGCGTACCTAGAAGTTCCATGATACCATCATAGGGTTTCGTCTTGTTCGCGCTGTTCTTGTCGTAATGGCTTTGAAACAAGTCATAGACCAATTGGATGTCCTGATTCGTCGCGTATTCGGGCACGGATCGTTCGATCGACTTCATCGCAGCATTTCCGACCGCCATTTTCATCTCTTCCGTAGTTCGTTTGGGAAAGCCGACCCGCTGAAGCGCATGATTCATGCTATCTTTGATATCCTCGATCGTATCGAGGATCGTACCATCCATGTCGAATATAACGCCTTGCTTCATGTGATAACCTCTTTTCCTAAAGTCACATACATTATACCATGTAACGAAAGCGGTCGTTCCGAAAAACATCGTGATCGGTTCATAAAACCAATCGTGTTAAATTGTCACATATCCTTTACAAAAACAATAACTTCGTGTATGATATACGTGCTGGGGATGTTCTGGATTCGTCAGGGCACGGCGTCAAGTATAAGCATGTCTTGGTTGCTCAAGTAAAAAAGCTGAGGTTATAATAACCGGAAACCAAACTTATTCATACGCTGCCTAAGAAAAGGTGCGTGCCAAATTTGAATTTACTTACGGTTCTTATGCGGCCCAACTTCAGTAAGTTATATTTATTGTCTTTCCTAGAACAATAAACGAACCCTATAGGATAGTGATGCGGACTTTTTGTCCATTTCGTACGCATTAACGAAACCATAAGTGGAATAAGCATGTAGAAAGTACTTGATCAAATGTCTTGCACAGGGGTTCAATTCCCCTCATCTCCACCACATAAGGAGCATAGGTTTGATACAAAAGTATCATGCCTTTTTTTCATGCATAAAGGGCACTTTTACCCTATATTCCAAATTCTATGTGTTCTGTAGAGGTTCGATTTAGAACTTTTACTGAGCATATTTGATTTCTGCATTCAACCTTTTAACGATTACTCAACAAGTTACACGATTACCTAACAATTTAACGATCACAGAATTAAGTACAATTAATATTGCATAAATATACACAAAGTGGTAAAATATAGTTAGAATGTAAGAAAATAGGAAAATAGGAAAGAGGTGGATTCGATGATTATAGAACTAAGAAAAAAATCTCAAATTACGATACCCAAAGAAATCATTAATGAGTTAAATCTTCAAGAAAAAGACCAACTTGAGATTTCTATAAAAAAAGGAGTCATTGTGATTGAGCCAGTCGCAATATATTCAAAATCATACATCCAAAAATTAGAAGAAACTGTGATGAGAATAAATGAAGACCCTTCAAAGTACAATGTTGGACCTTTTAAATCTGTAGAAGAAGCTATAAACTACTTAGAAGATTCAGATGAAGATGATGAGAAAGACAAAGAATCAAAAAAATGACATATGAAATATTATTTTCGACCAGGTTTAAGAAATCTTTTTCAAAGTTGCAAAATCAAGAAAAGAGATTATTCTACAATAAGTTATCTTTATTTATAGAGAATCACAGACACCCAAGCCTTAGAACAAAAAAGATCAAAGGTAGTGAGATACTATTTGAGTCTAGCATCAATATGTCAATCAGAGTAATTTGGACATATCAAAATGAAAATTTGATATTGATGATAGACATTGGTCACCATGACATTTTAAACAAACTATAGTTTTTATTTTCATATATAATTAAGAACTATGTATGTCAATTTGAACAGTTGTTTTCACAGGGCCATTTTTAAGAAGAATCATCTTTACACATGGCAATAATGCGGCAGGTGCTAATTTATCAGTAGGGGCATCAATTTGTATTAAAAATAGGTTACACGTTCCATGTTGATTATATTAAGCTGCTGTATTAAATCCAGCAATTTCAAAGAGAAAAAGACTCAGAGAAAACTAGAAAATCTAGTGCTTTGAATCTTTTTATATATTGCGTTCCTGCATCTATAAAATAATTTCAGTGAGTTCACATGAGATCGTCTTTTGCATTGCAGGAACGAAGAATTATTCTCATGAATAGTTCATAGAACGTAGATTTTCATTTTCTAAAAACTGATCCTATCGTTGTGGGAGCATATAAAATTTAAGTGCACGTACCAAACGCCAATCCCTATTTTTTCCATACCATTAGACTGCTTTGCGTGAGCCTTCGATTCAAAGAGATGGTTGGACGCTCAAACATGTGCATCCCCCCCGACTTACTTCAAACGCTTGAACAGTTTCGCGAGTTCTCCGCCAAATAGAGGAATGAGACCAAGTGATACCGCTAGACCGAAATGAGTGAGTGACAGGTTGACGTTCGTCTGGAAGATCGTATTGATACCCGGCATGAAAACGACAACGACAAGCAACATAAAACCGGTCAGAACCGCATAGTTGACATATTTATTTGAAAATGGATTCACTTTAAAGACGAACTTCGTTTCACTTCGAGCAGAAAACGTCCGCAAGAGTTCCCCTGTAATGATCGTAATAAACGCAAGCGTCTCTCCGAGCATGTCGTGCCCCCCAATAACATAGGTTCCGATATAGTAACTGATCAGAACGGCAGTCGCCAAAAACACACTTTGAAACGCGATCGTAATGCCCATGAAACGATCGACGATCGTCGCATCGGGGTCATTAGGCTGTTGATTCATGACATCCGTTTCCTTGGGTTCGAGTCCTAAAGCAAAGGCTGGAAGGCTGTCGGTTACCAAATTGATCCACAAAATTTGAATGGCTAAAAGCGGACTTCCCCAGCCAAGGAGCATCGCGATAAAAATGAGCATGACCTCACCGACATTACAGGACACGAGATAACCGACGAACTTCCGAATGTTCGCATAGATCACACGACCTTCTGCAACCGCATCGACGATGGTTGTAAAATTATCATCCATCAGGATCATATCCGAAGCTTCCTTGGCGACATCCGTACCGGTAATCCCCATGGCTACTCCGATACTCGCCTGTTTGAGTGCCGGAGCATCGTTGACTCCGTCTCCGGTCATCGATGTGATTTCGCCATTGTCCTGAAAAGCCTTGACGAGCCGAACCTTGTGCGTTGGCGATACGCGGGCGAAAATCGACGTGTTCTTGACAGCGTCGCGAAGATCGTTATCGCTCATCTTGTCGAGATCCGTCCCGCTCAGCGCAAACATTTCCTCACTTTGGATTCCGAGAGACTTTCCGATGGCTGAAGCTGTGAGCTTATGGTCACCCGTAATCATCACGACACGAATGCCTGCTTTATGGCAAAGTGCGATGGCCGATTTCACTTCTTCACGTGGGGGATCGATGATTCCGACCAAGCCGATGAAAACCATGTCTTTCTCTTCATCCGAAATATTGTCATACGTTGTAACGGGTTTCATTGCAAATGCGAGCACGCGTAATGCTTGGGATGCGAGCGCATCGTTTTCCGCTTCTATTCTCTGAATGAACGCTTTGTCGATCGGTTTTCTTTCTCCCTGAAAAAGATAGTGTGTCGATATGGACAAAATTCGCCCGATCGCCCCTTTCGTAAGTAACATCTTTTCCCCTTCGAAATCATGGAGGGTACTCATGCACTTTCGCACCGAATCGAAAGGATATTCGTCCAACCTTGGATGCTTTTTCCGATAGGCTTTGTGGTCGATTCCCTTCTTTTCAGCAAGAGCGACCAAGGCGAGTTCGGTCGGATCACCGATCAACTGATCATTTCCGATGGACGAGTCGTTGCAAAGTGCACCGATTCGGGCGATCCAATCAACGTTTTCGTTGCTGCCATCGATTTTTCCGTTGAAATCATATCCGCTACCCGTAACAAAAATCGTGTTCTCGAGGTTGTGGACCTTCGTTACGACCATCTTGTTTTGCGTGAGCGTTCCCGTCTTATCCGTAGCAATCACGGTGACGCTGCCGAGAGTCTCCACAGCCGACAAGGCTTTGACAATCGCTTTTTTGTTCGCCATTTTTCTCATGCCGAGAGCAAGCACGACGGTGATTACGGTCGGGAGTCCTTCCGGAATGGCCGCAACCGCGAGGCTTACGCTCACCATGAAGAGGTCCAGCGGATCGAATCGGTAGAGCAATCCGACGACAAAGATGAGTCCTACGACGATGATGGATGCGAACCCGAGCATTTTTCCCAATCGATCGATTTTTTCTTGAAGCGGAGTCAAATGCTCCTCAACGGTATTCAACATCGTCTGGATCTTGCCAATTTCCGTCTTCATACCCACGGCACGAACAACACCGAGTCCTCTGCCATAGGTGACAATGGTCGAAGCATAGGCCATATTGACGCGATCACCAATCGCGGTTTTTTCCGCAAGCGTCCGATCGGCGTCTTTTAGTACCGCTTCGGATTCACCGGTCAAAGTCGATTCGTCGATCTTCATATTGATCGTCTCGACCAGCCTGAGATCAGCAGGGACATAGTCACCGGCTTCTAAAACGACGAGATCGCCGACGACGAGTTCTCGGACGTCGAGCGACTGCAAGATATTGTTTCTCCAAACCTTGGCGTGCGGCGTACTCATCGATTTCAATGCTTCGACCGCCCGATTCGCCTTTCGCGCCTGAACCACGCTTAGCGTCGTATTCAGGATGACGATCATAAAGATGAACAACC
Source organism: uncultured Acholeplasmataceae bacterium (assembly GCA_964444805.1). GTDB lineage: Bacteria > Bacillota_I > Bacilli_A > Acholeplasmatales > Acholeplasmataceae > RECG01. Next base: position 5,080 of record CAYUIK010000073.1, read on the forward strand.
CATCCGTGAGGTGTCCGCTCGCAATGATGCTGATGATCGCTGCAATGATCAGAAGGATGTTCAAAAATTGTCTTAACTCATCGATGATCATGAAAAAAATCGACTTGCCTTTGACTGTTTGCAGTTCGTTTTTCCCATATCTTTCAAGATTTTCTTGTACTTCCTTATCGTTCAAGCCCATCATATCGGCATCTTCTCTCGAAAAAAACGCATGTTTCGGTTCTGTATGTGCAGCCAAGTGAATCACTCCTCGCAAATTGGTGAACGCATACATTTATTGTATCATATCCGATCGTCTCAAGTCACATTTTTCTTGATACTCCAGCACCAAACCATTGAATCCTCATGAAAATATGATATACTTGTCTTAGGCACACATATTGGGCTATGGCCAAGCGGTTAAGGCATCGGACTTTGACTCCGAGATCGGTAGTTCAAATCTACCTAGCCCAGCCATCTATATAGACCCGCTAGCTCAGTCGGTAGAGCATTTGACTTTTAATCAAAGGGTCAGGCGTTCGAATCGCCTGCGGGTCACCACTCTTGCGGGTGTGGCGAAATTGGCAGACGCGCTAGACTTAGGAT
>CAYUIK010000074.1:0-27111 GCA_964444805.1 uncultured Acholeplasmataceae bacterium
CATGGCATATGCATCCTTTGCTAGTGGTTTTCTGGTTTCAGTATATCATAATCGCATCATTGCTAAAAAAACACATCATTTTGCGTCAATGGATGGTTCCTAAATGAGCTTTCAAGCCTTGTCTTTCGTCGTTCTTGTAATCATGAGCGAAAAACAAGGGCTTCCATCGTTCATGGAAGCCCTTTAAGGTTGGGGTAGTCACAGAAGACTTTGACATAGGTTGATTGCGTCTCGCCTTCTTCGTCGAGCTGATAGAGATAGGTGTAATCGTCTGACAACCGGTAACTGGCGTGTAAGAAGGGGTCATCTTCATCTGCATCCCAGAATTCGAGAACATGATACGTTTCATGTAATACGATTTTCCAGGTACCCTCGATCGAATTGTGATAGCCGTCTGGCGTCTCGTATTCGAAGAACAGATAATTCGTCGGGTGATCCGGATTTTCTTCTGTCGTATAGAACGTGATATAGGCGTATTTGGGGCCAGGATTGCCATTTGCATGCGATTCGAATTGATATGTTCCCCAGAAGTTTCCATCAAACTGAGGATAAGGCGCTTCGTTATCTAAGAAACACACGACCGAATCGTCATCGGTATTCGTCTCGCCCGTATAATGGACGCGTAGGCGTTGGAAGTCACTTTAGCGATAGTAAGAGCCGTCATCATGCATGGCGAGCACACCAAAGGTGTTGTCGCCTTGCTGAAGAGTCGCTTCAAAGTAAACATAGCCGTCATCATCGGGCAAATAAGGGCCATCGATCTGCACGTTGTCACGGTAGAAAAAGATCGCGACATCCTGATAGCCTGTCGACACCGATAAAAGAACGGTATCCTTGAGTGCAGCAGGCATATTGGGGTTGTGGTCATCCTGATTGAGAACGAGTTGACGGTCGAGTTGCTCCCACGTGTGATCGTCGACATCCTGGTCATTATAGACACTCAAATATTCGAGGGTAAGCGTCGGCATGAGGTCCCTACCGATCGTCTGGTCTTCGACTTCTTCATAACGGGATGCGATCGTATCCTGATCGACGAGAGCCCACGTGCCGATGAAAACGAAATCGTTGTAGGCGATCGCGCCATTCGTCGATATGTCGCTTGCATTGGACCCTGATGAATAGGGGTCGAAACGACTCCCGTTGATTTCGATGAAACGGTCATCCTGCCCGGGGTAGTTGGGATCTGCGACATAGATGCGGTTTTGCGTGACTTTGTAGGCGAGAATGGCGTGACCGCTTGCGCGGTTACCGTTTATATCCTTTTCATAGATTCCCATGAACTGGGGTTCACCGGTCATGAGCATGGCGTAGGCGAAAGATTGCTTGATCTTGGCGTCGTTGTAGGTACTCGAATAATCAAGGAACTCGTGGAATGCTTCCGCTTCCCAGTCGATGGTTGCCTGGATGACCGATGCGAAACGATAGCCGAGCGAGTCATCTTCCCAAAATTCAGGCGTCGCTTCGAGTTCGTTGTTATCGAAGCGGGTGAAAAGACTTTCTTCACCTGAGGCAATCTTTTGTTCCGTATAATACCAGCCCATGGTAATCGCCTGTCCGGCACAGTGTCCGTAAGGTGCGATGACCGATCCGTAATTGACGAACGACCAGTCGTCTACTCCCGGAACGAAACCGGAGTCGACTGACGTGCCGGAAGACAGATAGGAGCTTTCGAGTTCTTCGATCGTTATTTTGGAGACGACGACCGAAGAGAAATGTGTTGTCAGAATTTCGATTCCATCATTTTTCAAGTCGACGGAAGGAATGGCTTCGAGTTTGCCCGTTTCGATATCCATATAAAAAGCCATCGCGAACTCGGTTTCCAAGTCGATCGTAATCGGGATGGACAGAGCCAACGGCTTATCGGCTTTTTTTCGGTCGTTTTCGATCGTAATCAAAGGAGTGACCGGCTGAAACGCATCGCCGTGTTCGTGCGACTTGATCTCAGCGACGCTGATCTTGAAGTCGACCTCTTCGTCATAGGCTCCTTCAGGTATCGACATTTCAAAGCCTTCGAGTTCCGGGGCATCGACCGAGATCGATCCTCCGTCTGTACCGATGCTCGTTTCAGCGACGGTCTTTCGTTCGCCGAGATCGACAGAATCGGAGTCGTTGAACATCATGATGACAACGACGACAGCGGCGATGACTAGGACTGGAAAAATGAGTTTTGCTAGAGATGATGCTTTCATGTGTTTCCCCTTTCACGGATCTATACCAAGAGATCCGGTTCATGTATGTGATGTGTGGTTCTGCTTTTGCAAGGCATATGTTACGAAAAATACTCACATTTTCCTAAAATATCGAATAACGATACCGTCTCTTCCCTGGAAGCCCATCGGCCAATCCTGTGCGATCCGACTCGCATAGATTCTGAAGACCGTTTCGTGGCCGAAGGTATTCGTCAGGACGAGTGATCCGTCGACGACTTCCCATGTTCCTTCGCCTGTTCCCGTTGTTGTCTGCGAACTCATCGAGGAAGAAGCCCAACTGAAGCGGTACGCATAAGTGCCATCGTCATTCAGCGTATAGACTTCGTAGGTAACGATAAAGCCGACGTCGCCATCGGCAACTTCATAGACGTATTCACCGGTCATGTGGGAAGGCGTCAGTCCTTTGGAAATCGTTTCAGCGGAGTCGAGTCGTTCGCTCATCTTGGTTTCGTAGTTGGATTTATTTTGTTCGTATGAGGCGATATAGTCGGCTAGTTCATCGGTTGGATCTATTCGTTCTTTGAGTCCGGAAGCAATTGCCTGATTGTGAATGGCAAGAATGCCCGAGACGTCATCGATCAACTGATCCTTGACCGTTTTGGCATCGGATTCCAGTTCTTCTTTGAAGTGTTCGAGTCTGGACGCATGGATCTCGGAAAGATCATGGATCAGTTCGCCAACATCCTTTGCCATCGCTTCTTCCAAGGAAACATCATCGAACAGAGCGAGATAGTGGTTGACGATGCGTGCATGCCCTTCGGAAAGATCATGGTTTTGCATCAACTCCTGAACGGATCTGTCGACGTCTTTCGCATCGAGAATCATAGCGGCGATACCAAGCGGCTCCAAGGTGTCCTCGATTACTGAACCGATTCGATCTCTGAAATCCGTGTCTTTCGTATCATCGGTGTGCTTGGAAGCGATCGTGATCGACTGCAAGGCGACATCCGGTTCGAGATATCCGCAGCGGACAACGGCCTCGATCTAAGACGCGAGCGCGTCGTCGATCGTTTCGCCGATGAGATCCATTTCGGCATAGACGATCTCGGCATCACGATTGACGAGGTCAAGCGAGAGCACCGTATCGTCATCATCGACGAGGAAGACGACTGTCGGATTGACTTCAATCGATACGAAGTGCGCTTGTGTTAACAGAGGATCCTGATCGTTTGAATCCGAGTCCTTGTCTTTGCACGATTGTAAGGTGAAAAGAAAAATGAAAAGAAAAAAATACAAAAGACTTTTCTTCATAGAAAACACCTTCTTTACTTGTTTATAGGATGTCATAATTATATGTTATGTCTCTGTTCGTGTCAACAATCTTTCAATTTTTTTTCAAACCAAATGATCATACGCGTGTTTTTCTCATCGTTTCAGCCTATCCTCGGCTGACAAATCCCCTGTCAATGCCCGCAGACGAGATGTCGCTGATTCAAATTGCCTATACCATTAATCATCGAGTTTTGTTATAATGGGGTGTGAAGAAATATATATTGTTAGAAGAGGAGAGAGGCGTCGCAAATGGGCGACCTCATGGGAATATGATCGTATTGGTAGGCGCGAGCGCTAGTGGAAAAACGGAAGTTGCCAGACGACTTTTCAAGGATTACGGATACAAAAAAGTCATAACAACGACGACACGAGATCCGCGCAAAAACGAAAGAGATGGCGTGGACTATCATTTTATCGAAAAAAAGTGTTTCAATGAACTCTTCGAACGCTCAGCTTTCGTCGAGGTCACGCACTACGGTGATCATTTTTATGGAATTCAAAAAAAGGATATCGATCGTTATGGCGTGGTTATCGTCGATCCGAATGGCGCGAATGCCCTCGTTGACGCTTTGCACAAAGATGCATTCGTCGTATGCGTAGAAAGCGACGAACGGATTCGAGCGAACCGCATGCGTCGTCGTGGTGATTCCATCGCGGTGACAAAAGAGCGCCTTGAACTCGATCGTTACCACTTCAAAAAAGAGAACTTCACCCGCATCGACTTATGTCTTAACAATGACCGGATTTCGTTAGAGCATTTGACCCAAGATATCCACGAGGCTTACCAAAAACATTTAAACGAGACGATCTGATGCCAATTTGAGCGAGTACTTAAAAAAAGTGCTTGCTTTTTTTATGCTTATGATATACTTGAATGATATAAGCCTATACCATATCTTTTCTCAATAAGGACTGATCACATCATGTTTAAATACATCATAACACGTCTCGTTTTCATGGCCATCACGCTCTTTTTGGTGATCTCGGTTATGTTTATCGCGACAAGACTAGCCATGTACCAACAATTTTCAAGTCCAGGACCGATTAGCCAGTTTTTCGGTCCTGTCAGTGAACAGTATGTCGCCTATATCAAGGGCGTTTTGACACGATTCGATTGGGGTACGGATCAAAAGGGAAACGCAGTATGGGATATCGTCGTCCAAAAAGCGCCTCTAACGATTAAAATCAATCTGATTGCTTTTGTGATCTATATGACGCTCGGCATTGGGTTCGGTATTCTTTCTGCCGTCAAGAAAAACTCGCTCTTCGATCGATTGTTCAGCAGTATCACACTCGTTTTAGGTTCGATCCCGAGTTTCATCATGGTATTCGTCCTCATCATCTATATCGGATATCGGCTAGAATTACTCCCACCGCTCTATCCCGTTGGCGCCGGCGACCTTCATTTTTTCGGCACGATCCGAGCGGTCGCGATCCCTTTGATCGCGCTTTCGCTTGAGCCACTCGCGAAAATGACGCGTCTCGTCCGTAATGAACTGCTCGAGAGTTTCGACAGCTCCTATGTCCTTCTGTTGACGACAAAGGGGCTTAGTCAAAGACAGATCATTTTTCGCCATCACATCAAACATTCTGCGGTTTCGATCGTACCCGAAATCGCACCGACGTTCATGTATGTCTTGTTCGGATCGTTCTTCGTTGAAATGATTTTCAATGTCCAGGGACTCGCCAATCTATTCTTTGATGCTTTGTTCAGTCCCTTTATGGACCGGTATTACGTGAATATCGACATAGAGACGACCATTTTGATCAGTGTGTTCTATGCGATATTCGGCATGATCGCGACGCTCCTTATGGATACGCTCTATGTCCTAATTGACCCGAGAATTAAAATGGGGTCGAAAAAGACGTCGCTTGAAGGATAATCGTTCGCATTGCAAATATGCGGCAAAAACGTTATACTAAAGGTGAAAAATGACAATCGTCATAAGGCCGAATATTGGATTTCAATGAAGGAGGAAGAAACCATGAATTATCGTATCGCATCCGAGTTTCCACATCCGATCATCGAAGAGAAAGAAGGCCCGTTCATCTCGCTTTATCAGGAAACACACAAGCATTTTCCTGAGAACAAAAAAGATCTGATCGTGTTTAAAAATGTGTTGAAGGATGTTTTCTCTTCGCTAGAAAAGACATTCGACAAGCGTGACGTTGATGTATTGATGAAGCCTTTGCGGGAAATCGCTATGGACAAAGAACTGTGGGATCACATGGAAGAAGGGCTCGCGATTCTCGCGAATCGAAACGATTGTGTGATCTATCGCTTGCAGGAATCGGTGGAAACGAAGGCGATCGTCGCCAACAGTTTCCACATCAAACCGCTTATCAAGCTGTTTCAAAGCGTCGATCGTTATCACATCCTTGCTCTAACGACGAAGTCGTTCAAGCTCTATCAAGGAAACCAGTTCGACTTAAAAGAAGTTCGACTCGATCCTTCGATTAAGGTGGATATCCATGACGTTCTTGGCGAACAACATACGGATGCTTACTTGACGCATGGAACGTATGGCGGACCCGGCCAGAACACGAACATCTATCACGGTCATGGTGGCGACAAGGCCGAAAGTGAAAAGGACATCGAGAAGTATTTCCGATATGTCGATGAAGTCATCCTGTCCCATTACTCGAAACCAAGGAAATTGCCGCTCATCCTCTTAGCGGTCAAAGAACACCATGGAGCGTTTATGAAGATCAGCAATAATCCCTATCTCATGAACGAAGGGATCAAGACATCACCGAGTGCGCTCACGGAATCGGAGATCAGAAAGAGCGTATGGGACGTCGTCGAGCCGGTTTATAAGCAGAAGATCGATTACTATCAAAAGAGTTTCGAGCAAGCGTATGCCAACGGTTTGGCTGCCATCGATGTCAATGAACTGGTGAAACGAAGCGTGACAGGACGCATCGAAACGCTGTTCGTCGAAGCGAATCACATGATCCCCGGAACGATTGATCCGGTTACGCAAGAGATCACCTATCGAAAGATTACCGACCCAGGCGTCGACGACATCCTCGATGATCTCGCTCAGCGCGTACTGGCCAACAAAGGCAATGTGTTCGTCCTAGAAAAAGAGCACATGCCGCACGGGTCTTCGGTCGCAGGTATATACAGGTATTGATTTCACAAATCGAGAGGGTGCGGATGATGCCGTGCCCTTTCCATATCGCAATCGTGAGGAAAGAGTATGTATAAAAGACGTCGGATTCGCACGGGAATACTCGGCATCATCGTCAACCTTTTTTTGTTTTCGATCAAGCTTTTTGCCGGTCTTTTCAGCAACAGTCTTGCGATCTTGCATGATGCGTTCAACAATTTGACCGATATGGGGTCTTCTCTCGTCGTCCTTCTCGGTATCCGCATCAGCAACAAGCCGCCAGACAAACATCACCCCCACGGTCACGGACGGTTCGAGTATGTCTCGTCCTTGCTGATCGCTTTGATCATCATCTTTCTCGGATTTCAGCTCTTGTTAGAATCGATCAGAAACATAAAGGTGGAAACGATTCTTAACCCGTCGCCTTTGATCTACGGCCTGCTCGTTCTCTCGATCGGCCTAAAAGTCGTCATGTATCTGGTCAATCAAAGGATCTATAAAAAGACGGATGCCCTCGTGCACCGGGCTGCAGCCACGGATAGTTTAGGGGATGCCTTGATTACGACAGGTGTACTCGCATCGCTCATCTTTTCTTCTTACCTTCCGAAAGAAGTCGATACGATTCTTAGTGCCCTGATCGCGCTCGTAATCGTTTTTAGTGGTATTCGCGTAGCGAAGGAGGCGATCGATTTTCTTTTGGGCTCGAGTACGGCGATTGAGCGACTCGTTATGATTCCTAAACACGTGCTGACCTATGAAAAAGTCATTGGCGTTCATCTGTTCGAAGTCCACGATTATGGTCCGGATCGAAAGATCGCGACGCTCCACGTGGAAATTCCGGATTCCGAAGATCTCAAAGATACGCATGAGCTGATCGACCGAATCGAAGAAGACATCAAACGACGTTTTGGCGTGGAACTGATCATACATGTCGATCCGATTTCATCCGATCGAAAACAGACCATGGACGTAACCGCTCTTCTTACAAGGATTCTGCAGGAGATCGATATCGATGCGCGCGTTGAAAACGTGCGTATCGTCTTCGGACACCATGTCCATGATGTTATTTTCGATTTAGTTGGAAGCAAGGCATTTCGCGAAGATGACGACATGCTTTTCAAAAGGAGAATAAGTCATGAACTACCGCATTACAAGGCGATATATTATTATAAAGAAACGGACGATTCATCCGTTTGACATGATGCTTGCGAGCCGGATCTCTGGTATGCGGATATCCCGCTGGGCATTTTTACAAGATGATTGCGCATCTTCGTGCTATAATTGAATTGATCAAAATAAGGGATGCGAACGCATGAAACGTTTATTTATGACCATCAATCGTCAGGTTGTCCTGACCATATCTTTTTTTTTCGTACAAGGTGTCATTCACAATCTCGGGCATCCGATTACTCCGGCATTCGTCAAGAGTCTTTCAATCCCGGATTATATGTTTGGCGTCTTTTTCGCACTGATGAGTTTCGGCCTCATGCTCGGCGGTCCCTTTTGGGGGATTCTTGCCGATCGCAGTAAAAGTAAGAACTTCATGTTCATAGGTCTTCTCATATACAGTCTCGGTCAGGTCGGGTTCGCCTATAGCGGTCATCAAGCTGCTATGGTGTTCTTTCGCTTTATGAGCGGTTTTGGCGTCGCCGCGGCGATCACCCTTCTGACGAGCCATATTATCGAAATATCGAGTCCCCAAAGACGTGCTAAGAACCTCGCCTATACTTCCGCGGCCTTTATCTCAGGGACAGCGATCGGCTATGGAATCGGTGGTTTTCTCGGAACGGATCCATGGGTCATCGAAGTCCTTCAAACCGGTGACTACAAGATGATCTTTTTGATCCAGGCCGTCCTGAACGCCGTCTATGCAAGCGTGCTCTATCTCTTGATCAAAGAAGTCAAAGGCGCCCTGAATACCAAAAAGGCTTCGATGATGGAAGGATTAAAAGCGATTACGAAAATCGATTTGAGCCTGCTTCTGTTTTTGATCTCGCTTACACTGATGACCATCGGTCATATCAATCTCAACAAGTATATCGACGTCTATTTCAATGAACTCGGCTATTCGCCCCAACAACTCGGCAATTTTGTCATGGTAACCGGACTCGCTTCCATTTTCGCCAATGTGTTCATCTTGCCACGGATCGCGAAAAACAAAAGACAGCTTTTGATCATCTCCGTTTTGCACATCCTCTCCGCTTTGATCGTTCTCTATGTATTTCGTGCATCGGCATTTCTCTTCGCTGCCTACACGATCTATCTCGTCTATGTCATGGTCAAGGCCATGTATCAGCCCCTCGAACAGAACTTCATTTCAACCTATGTCAAGGATGAACGTTACGCGTCGATCATGGGGCTTAGACAGTCCTTTGTTGCGATCGGTATGGTCATCGGACCGCTCGTGGGCGGCTTTCTCTATGATCTGAATCCACTTCTCCTCTTTGATTTTAATGCGGCGATGTTTATACTCGGGGTCTTGTTGTTGCCGCTTGTCTATATGTTTTCAAAACGGAAAGAAAGCGAGGTTCAAGTATGAAGGCATATGAAGCGCTTCGAAAACGGATCGCCCATGTTGCCTTTGATCGCTTATGGCCAGGCTTTCACCCCTATCCTTTTGCCTTATACGACGAACAGAAAGTCTATCTTTTGGATCGCGTGATCCCGATCGATGAAAGGTTTAAAGGAAATACCGCCATATCCTTCGAAGGACGGATGCTCGCGATCTGGAACATCGCCATGAGCCCGGTTCGCGACATGGATGTTTTCGCATCCAAGATCATCCACGAAATGTTTCACGCCTACCAGATGGAAGAGAAAGAGACCCGGTTTCCCAATGAACTCGAAGCGCTCAGACTTAGCTATGACGCCGAGCATTTGACGCACCGGTTTGCCGAGGATAGAGAACTCATGGCGTATGTCGAAACGAAGGATCTAAAAGCGTTGGATCGTTTCATCGGCTTGCGGAAAACCAGAAGAACGCGCTATCCAGAGCACCTTGCCTATGAAGAAAAAGTCGAAGTGATCGAAGGCATGGCGCATGATGTCGAGATGCTGTCGTTAAAACAACTCGATTTAAAGCTTTATGATCGTGAAATGAAGGAAACGCTCGCTCGTTTGAACAATAAGGCGTCTTTGATGCGCATGCGCGCTCGCTGCTATGATAGCGGTACGCTCATCATGCTCGCCTTTGAAGATCGCATCCGTGCATCACACGGACCTATCGGCAAAGAAGAGCGAACGCTCTTCGAAATGGTCGATCAAGGACAGCCAGCCATCGACCATGAGGCATCCGATAAAGATATAGCAAAGATCGTGGTCGATACGATCCGCGAACGCGAAAAGACGATCGATGACTTGAAAAACAAAACAGAGCACGAAAAAGAGGGATACTTTCGGATCAAGGGGCTCGACCCGATGAACTCCTGGATCTTTAAAGACATGCTCTACTGCAAACACTTTTTGATCGTCGAAGACGAAAAAAGCGAAACACGACTTATTACCAAACCATCCCTATCCGCGATGAACGAAAAAGGCGTCATCGAACGAATCATCTATTGATTTTTTATGCTGCATTTAGCTGTGTCGTGGTAAAATATGGGTATTAAGGAATAGAATCGAGGTAGATGTATGAAACGCACCTTTGTTTTTTTGTTTGCTGTAAGCGTGATCGTGATCGCACTCATGGCTTGTTCGAACGACTACAGTGAGGCGTCACGGGAAGACGATATGGGAGGCGACGAAGAAAACGTCGAACTCGTCCAATCGCTTACGGCGCCGTCGCGCAAGATCATCTATGAGATCGACGCATCCTATTATGTCGATGACATCGATCAGGCGCTTGTCTGGCTCAAGGATCTCATGGAAGAGGACGAATGGATCGATCGGGAAGAACGATCGAATGCGCGGGCAGACCTAACATTTCGGATTAAAAGTTCGCGCCTCGATGCATTCATCGCTGCGATCGAATCCGAGTATGTCATGAGCAGCTATCGGAAAGTCGGCGAAGATATTTCCCTTAATTATCAGAACACCTCGGATCTGATCACAAGGTACACCAATGAAAAAACGCGCAACCTCGAACTCATCGACGGGGCTTCGATCTCAGAGATTCTCATCATCACCGAGAGAGTTTCCGAACTCGAACAGATGATCGCCACGCTGCAAGGGGAACTGAATCTGTTCGACTCCCTCGTCGATTATAGCGAAGTAAGACTTTCCGTCTATGAAAAGAACGTCTATACGCGTCTACCTTTCGGGGCGAGGATCAATGACGGATTTAGCGACGGCGTTGCTTTTGTCATCGACTTTTTCGATGGTCTCGTCATCGTTTTAGTTACGCTTTTTCCGATCGCGATCGTATTTGGTCCGATCGGTTATGGTGGATACCGAATCGTTAAGCTCGTTCAGCTAAAACGACGAAAAGCGAGCGAAAAGGATAAAAAGGACAAGGAGTGAAACGTCATATGAAGGGTAGGACCGTTCGCCTGATCCCCCTGTTTTTGAGCGCATTCTCCCTCTATGCCTTTCGCTACGGCGATCTCTTGGGAAACAGTTATCCGATCACGCCTTTCTACTATCTGTTCGTCCTTACGCTTCTCATCGTCGCTTTAAACCTCATCATTAGGCATCCAGGATGGAATTTGTTTTTCGGATCGATTCTCGCAACCGTCCTGATCAGCTTCGCAGTCATCTACTGGATCGGTTTTTCTGCCTTCGACCAGATCAACAACGAACGCTTTTATCTGATCGGATTGATCGCGCTCGTCATCGCTTCCGTTTCAGCGCTCGTATCCGTCGTCGCGGACGGTATCCGCTATCAACGTCATATCAAGGAAGGTACGCATGAGTCAAAAGAATAACATGCTCGCAGAAAAACTCTATCTCGCGAGCGACAAGGAACTTAAAAACATGCGGGATCGAACCAAACGCATCATCAATCGGTTCAATCGGACACGCGCCACCGCTTTTACCTTACGCCAACGGATCATTAAGAAACTGTTCGGTCAAACGGGAGATGATTTTTTGATCGAACGCCCGTTCTATTGTGATTACGGCGAAAACATCCGGATCGGTCATAACTTTTATGCCAACTACGGATGCATCTTTTTGGATGTCAACCGGATTACGATCGGCGACAACGTCTTTTTAGGTCCTCGCGTCTGTCTCTATACCGCCGGGCACCCCATCGATCATCTCATTCGCAACGAACAATACGAGTTCGGGTATCCGATTACCATCGGCGATGACGTATGGATCGGCGGAAACACCGTCGTTAACCCCGGAGTTACGATCGGCAGTCGGACCGTCATCGGTTCAGGCTCGATCGTGACCAAGGATATTCCGAGTGACGTGGTCGCTCTCGGAAATCCGTGCCGTGTCATCCGGGCGATTACAAAAGAGGACCAAGCCAAGTGGAAACAGGAAAAAAATCGGATCCTTTGAGAAACGCTAAACGCTTGTCATTGACCGGAAAGTTTGCTAAGATATGAGAGAATACGTTATATAAGAGGTAATCATGGAATTCTTACGTACCGTTTTCGAACTCTATGTCGATCGCTTTGATTTCTTTTTCGAACTCTTTTTTCAGCATGTGATTTTGACAGCGATCGCCGTTTCCATCATCACCGTCATCGGTATATCGACCGGCGTTCTCATGAGCTACAACAAGAAATTCGCCAATGCTATGCTGACAATAACGGGATTTCTCTATACCATACCTTCGATCGCCATGTTCGGCTTCCTCGTAACCGTAACCGGAATCGGCAACACCAGCGCGATCATCGCGCTTTCCGTTTACGGAACCCTTCCACTCGTACGCAACACCTATGTCGGCATTAAGGAAGTCGATCCTTTCATCATCGAAGCGGCGACCGGCATGGGAAGCACGGAAAGACAGTTGCTTCTGCGCATCAAACTGCCGCTCGCGCTCCCGGTAATCATGGCCGGGTTCCGCACCATGGTCATCATGACGATCGCCCTTGGGGGAATCGCCTCGTTCATCGGTGCCGGCGGACTCGGTGTCGCCATTTGGCGAGGCATAACGACGAACTACTCTGAACTGACGATCGCCGGAAGTCTCTTGGTCGCTTTTCTTGCTGTCATCGTCGATCAGATCTTGAATTTGGCGGAAAAAACGATTAAAAAACACGTCTATGGAAAGGTGGAAAAAGGGATACTATGAAACGCATGTACGCCATGTCTTTACTCGTTTTACTCGTATTGGTCTTCGGTCTTGCCTCGTGTGAACCGAAAGACCAGGTCGTCATCGCCAGCAAACCGATGACAGAACAGCTCATTCTGGCAGAAATGTTCACGCTTCTGATCGAAGCGAACAGCGACATTTCCGTCAAGCATTTGCCGGGAATCGGCGGGGGAACCGCGAACATCCATCCCGCGATGATCAAGGGAGAAATCGACATCTATCCCGAATATACGGGAACAGGTTGGATGCAAGTCCTCAAAGAGGAATACATCGAAGACCCGATGGAACTCTATGACTCGGTTAAAGCCGCCTATGATGAAACCTATTCGATTCGTTGGCTCGACCTCTATGGGTTCAACAACACCTACGGGCTCGCCATCCGGCGCGAATTGGCCGAGCTTTATGACATCCGGACCTATAGCGATTTGCTCGCATACGATCAGGATCTCGTTTTTGGTGCGAACTACGACTTCTATGAGCGTGAGGACGGCTATCCCGGTTTGCAGGAAGCCTACGACATCGACTTTAAAACGCTAGTCGAACTCGAAATCGGTCTTAAGTATCAGGCTATCGGCGAAAAGGAGGTCGATGTCACCAACATCTTCACGACCGACGGACGCCTTGAGGCATACGATCTCGTCGTTCTCGAGGATGATCTGAATTTCTTTCCGTCCTATTACGCCACGACACTCGTTCGCAATGAAACGCTCGAAAAGTACCCCGAGCTTCTCGATATACTAAATGTCCTAGGAAATCAGATTTCCGATACCGAGATGATTCACATGAATTACCTCGTGGAAACGGACAATCTCGACCCCAAAAAGGTCGCACAGGATTTTCTGATAGAGAAAGGATTGCTCGATTAGATGTCCGTCATTCGCGTGCAGAATCTCTCCAAACGATATGGCGATCAAACGGTACTTAAAGATATCAACTTCGCCATCGAAGAAGGCGAATTCGTCGTCCTTTTGGGTGCGTCCGGTTGTGGAAAGACGACGATTCTCAAGATGATCAACAAGATCATTCCGCTTACCAAAGGGTTCATTGAAGTTCAGGATCGAAATATCTCCGAGTGGAATACGATCGAACTCCGTCGTTCGATCGGTTACGTCATCCAACAGATCGGTCTTTTTCCGCACATGACGATCGAAGAGAACATCGCCTACGTCCTCAGCATCATGGGTGTAGCTAAAACGGACTATCGAAAACGGGCCAAGGAACTCTGTGAGCTCGTCGGACTCGATGCCTCATTTTTAAGCAGACACCCGCACCAGCTTAGCGGTGGCCAAGGACAACGCATCGGTGTCGCCCGTGCGCTTGCCGCGAACCCGGATATCGTCCTGATGGACGAACCGTTCGGAGCGGTTGATGAAATTACGAGACGGTACTTGCAGGACGAACTCAAAAGCATTCATTCCAAGTTGAAAAAGACGTTTCTATTCGTGACCCACGACATCGAAGAAGCCCTTTATCTCGGGAACCGGATCATTTTGATCAAGGACGGCGAAATCGAACAGATCGGGACACCGAAAGAAATCATTTTTAATCCGAAAAGCGATTACGTCAAGAGTTTCTTCGGGATCAAGGGATTCAAGGCGAGCCTCCCCGAAGACAAAATGAAGGACGTCTATGAAGCCATCTTGAAGGGCGAGATTTCACTCGTTGAAGCACTCGAGCGCTTCCAAGTCGAGAAACACTAGTTTGCAGCACGGACCGTGCTGCAAACTTTTTTTTGATTTATCCGAATTCGGGTTTTCATATCCTGTCATTTACGTTATAATGATTATGTCCGATCTTAAGCAAGCGCTTACAGTCTTTGATCATTTTTAAAGAACTTAAAAAAAGCGGAAAGGATCACGTTGAGATCATGGGTAATCTATTGCAGCAAATGACCAAGAAACAACTCATTGCGAGAATCGAGGAACTCGAACGATTGCAGGAACGATTCCAACAAGAAAAAGAAGAAGAGACCCGGTTGGAATTTGCCTGGAGCGGAAATCTCGGTCACTGGTACTGGGACTATGTCACGAACCATGTAACGTTCAATCCGTTGAAAATTCAGGCTCTTGGCTACGCTTCAGAGGCATTAAACGGGGCGATCGGTTACCACTTTTTTGTCGAAAAACTGCATCCGGACGACTATGACCGCGTCATGGATAACATGCGCGACCACTTGAGTGGAAAAACGTCGGTCTATGAAGTCGAGTATCGCATCCAAACTAAAAACGGTTCTTATCTTTGGTTTTATGATCGCGGTAAAGTTACGAAACGTGATGAAAAGGGAAAACCGCTCTTTCTTGCTGGTATCGTTTTCGACATATCCGAACGAAAGAAACTCGAACGTGATTTGGAAAGACAGAACAAAATTCTTTCCGAGCAGTCGTCCAGAGATTCGTTGACTTCGCTTTACAACCATCGGGCGATCCACGAAAATCTAAGAGTGATGCTGCAAAACACGAAACGCGTCGATCCACTTTCGATCATGATGATCGATCTCGACAATTTTAAGAAAATCAATGATACCCAAGGTCATATTTTCGGTGATTGCGTTCTAGTTGAAACCGCTAAAATCATTTTGGCTCATGCGCGAAAAGACGATATTTCTGGTCGCTACGGCGGCGAGGAGTTTCTCGTTATCATGCCGAATACACCGCTTGAAGAAGCGCTCAAACGGGCGGAAAGCATCCGGAAAGCCATTGAAAAGCATTACGAACACGCGGATTTCGACTTAACGATCAGTTGCGGGATCAAGACATATGAAGGTGAAACCATCGCTGATTTCATTCATGCTGCCGACGTTAATCTTTATCAAGCGAAACGAGAAGGGAAAAATCGCGTAATCGCGAATGTATAGGAAAGTCGAGGAACAGTCAAGTGACGCATAGAAACAAGAACACCATTTACGCAAGTGATTTGTTATTACCGCGAAAGGATATCGATTTGAACAGGTGGGCCGTCATCGCCTGCGATCAGTTCACGAGCCAGCCACGCTATTGGGAAAAGCTCAAAGACCATGTCGGACAGGCGCCTTCCACGCTCAACATGATCTTGCCGGAAGTCTATCTCAACGATGCCTATCCGTCCGATATCGATGCGATCAACCAGACGATCAAAACCTACTTGGAACAAGGCATTTTGCAGTCGGTCGGTAAATCCATGGTTTTAATTGAAAGAAAGACCCGTAATGACCGTAAAAGACTCGGTCTGATTACGACCATCGATTTAGAGGATTACAGTTTCAGCAGGGGGGCGAAAACGTTGATTCGGGCGACCGAATCGACGATCACGAGTCGGATACCACCCCGCTTGAATATCCGGAAACAAGCACCCGTCGAAGTCTCTCATGTCATGCTGCTCTATGACGACCCCGAATCGATCGTGATCAACCAAATCATGAAGATGAAGCATACGTTTTCGAAAATCTATGACTTCGAGCTTAACATGAATGGCGGACATTTAACCGGATATCTCATCAAAGATTATGAAAAGATCACGGACATGTTCAACGGACTTGTTCGTGATGAGGTGAATCCACTGCTCTTTCTTGCCGGAGACGGCAATCACTCGCTTGCGACTGCGAAGGCGCACTGGGAAGCCCTGAAAATGAAGATTCCGAAAAAAAGGTTTAAAGATCATCCTGTCCGCTATGCTATGGTCGAACTCGTCAATCTTTATGACGAAGGACTCGAGTTCGAAGGGATTCATCGTGTCGTCTTCGATCCGCCCAAGCCCCTTATCGATGATCTGGCGAAGTTTGACGGAGAAGAAACGTCTTATCTCATCGATAAGAAGCAAAAAGAGACGTTCCGGATTCCTGAAAATCACGCCCACGCCTATGAAAAGGTCCAAAACGTAATCGATCGCTACCAAAGAGAATATCCGACGCTCAAGGTCGACTACATTCATGACGACGATGAGCTCGAAGCATTGTGCCAGGAAAACGAACGTGCTCTTGGCATAAGGATGCCCGCGCTTTCGAAGTCCGACATTTTCCCGTTCGTCAGGGAAGGCAAAGTTTTGCCGATCAAATCCTTTTCGATGGGATCCGCTACCGAAAAAAGATACTATCTCGAGTGTCGAAAAATAACGATTTAAAGGAGATTGAAATGAACGAACGCGTATACAATTTTTCGGCAGGACCAGCCATTCTGCCCGAAGAAGTGCTCAAGAGTGCGGCTGAAGAAATGATGAATTACCGAGGATCGGGCATGTCCGTTATGGAGATGAGCCATCGATCCCAAGTTTTTAACGAGATCATCGAAACCGCTGAGGCTGATCTAAGACGCCTCATGTCGATTCCCGACAACTACAAAGTTCTCTTTCTGCAAGGAGGAGCTTGGACGCAATTCTCTATGGTACCGATGAATCTCATGAAACACGGGGTTGCCGATTACGTCATCACCGGAAGCTGGGCGAAAAAAGCCTATGAAGAAGCTAAAACGTACGGTGATGCCCGCGCCATCGCGTCTGCGAAAGACCGCAATTTCACCTATATTCCCGACCTCGATCACGTGAAGATGAGCGATGATGCCGACTACCTACACATCTGTGAAAACAATACGATCTATGGTACGACGTATCAGAAACTTCCGGATACGAAAGGAAAAGTGCTCGTATCCGATATGTCTTCCATGATCTTGTCAAAACCGATCGATGTCCGTCGTTACGGACTGATCTATGCCGGTGCCCAAAAAAACGTCGGACCGGCCGGAACGACGATCGTCATTATCCGGGAAGATCTAATTACGGAAGACGTTTATCCGGGAACACCGACTATGCTCAAATACAAGACGCATGCGGATAAGCATTCCTTGTTTAACACCCCTCCGACATATGGCATCTATCTCTGCGGAAAGGTCTTTCAGTGGCTGCTCGGCATGGGTGGTCTTGAATCGATCGAGAAACGAAACAAGGAAAAAGCATCGCTTCTCTATGACTACCTCGATCAAAGCGAACTCTTCTACGGAACCGTTGAGAAACGTGATCGGTCCTTGATGAACGTGACATTTAAGACAGACGATGACGCGTTGAATGCGCGATTCATTCAAGAAGCCGAAGCGAAAGGGCTCGTCAATTTGAAAGGTCACCGTTCAGTCGGCGGTATGCGTGCCAGCATCTACAACGCGATGCCGGTTGCCGGTGTCGAAGCGCTCGTTCGCTTTATGCATCATTTCGAAGCGAACGAAAGGGGGATATGATGAGACGAATCCATTGTCTAAACAACATTTCGAAAGTCGGTCTTAACGTACTGCCCGATCACTACGAAGTCACCGACGACCTAAAGATCGCCGACGCGATTCTTGTTCGCAGTGCCAAGATGCACGATATGGCCTTGCCCGATTCGATCCTCGCCGTCGCCCGTGCCGGTGCCGGCGTCAACAACATTCCGCTCGATCAGTTGAAAGAACAGGGCATCGTTGTTTTCAATACCCCGGGAGCGAATGCG
Source organism: uncultured Acholeplasmataceae bacterium (assembly GCA_964444805.1). Taxonomy (GTDB): domain Bacteria; phylum Bacillota_I; class Bacilli_A; order Acholeplasmatales; family Acholeplasmataceae; genus RECG01. The sequence goes on from CAYUIK010000074.1 coordinate 18,247, forward strand.
AACGCCGTCAAGGAATTGACACTTGCCGGACTTCTCATGGCGGTTCGAAACGTTTATGAGGGTATGCGCTGGATCGATTCGAATCGCACGGACCCGGATCTCGAGAAGTCCATCGAAAAAGCGAAAAAAGCGTATGCGGGTAGCGAAATCTCCGGCAAGACGATCGGAATCATCGGTCTCGGTCAGATCGGATTAAAATTAGCGGATGCCTGTCTTTCCCTCGGTATGGATGTGATCGGATACGACGCATTTCCTGCTCGTCTCGATCAAAGCCAGTTTCCCCAAGGTCTTAGAGTCGCCGCTACCCTCGAAGAACTGTTCAAAGCGTCACGTTTTATCAGCCTAAACTTGCCCTTGAACGAACACACGAAACATACGATCGATCAAACGGCCTTTGATCGCATGAATGAAGGCACGATTTTGCTCAATTTTGCCCGTGGCGGACTCGTTGATGACGACGCGCTTGCGCGTGCCATCGAAGCGAAGCGGATTGCCAGATATGTCACGGATTTTCCCAATCCGAAAACCGCGAACATGGAAGGCGTACTCGCCATCCCTCATCTCGGAGCATCCTCGAAAGAAGCGGAGGACAATTGTGCGGAGATGGCGGCACACCAGATCGTCCAATATATCGATTACGGAAACATCCGAAACAGCGTCAATTTTCCGGATCTCGATGGCGGGAAACCGCAAGATCATAAGCGGGTGACCGTGCTCTATCGGACGGGTTCAAACGTTTTTGCGAAGGTCTTGGAAGAGATCGAAAAGAATACTGAAACGATGCAAGTCATCAATAAGGAGAAAGGTGATGTCGGATATTGCCTGTTCGATACGACCGATACGCTGGGACATATGCTCATCCAGACGATCGCGTCTTTTGAAGGCGTCATCCGTATCCGGAAAATCACATCATAGAATCGATCATCCGATAAGGCGAACGTACCGTTTGCCTTTTTCTTAGCGTTTTAGGAAAAGAAACAGGGTGAAACAATGTTATAATGGGTGATGAAATGGGGTGTTTCCACAGATGGATCCATATATCTATACATCGATATCACCCGCGGTCAAGCACATCACGAGTAAAGATGAAGTCTTCCGGCCTTTAGTTGAACGCATCGAACGCATCGTCGTGCCGATCGAAAGCGACTCTTTCAAGTTCTTGACCCATACCATCATCTCGCAACAACTCTCATCACGGGTTGCGGCGATACTCATTGACCGGTTCATGGCTTTCATGAAAGACGACATAACGCCAAAGAAGATATCCGAAGTGCGACCGGAAGATTTGAAAGCACTCGGACTGTCATCATCGAAGATCGCATACCTCAAGTCTTTGGCCGAAGCCGTCAGCACCAAACGGATCGTTCTCGAAAGTCTTTCGTCACGTTCAAACGAAGAAGTCATCGAGAAGTTGATCGAAATTCGTGGAATCGGAAGGTGGACCGCTGAAATGTTTCTCATGTTCTCACTCGGTCGTGAAGATGTTTTTAGCGTCCTGGATCTCGGATTGAGGAATGCCGTTAAGAAGATCTATCAAAACGATCTGCTCACCAAGCGAGAGATCGAGGACATCAGCCAAAAATGGAAACCGTATCGTTCGGTTGCCGCACACTATTTGTGGCACGTTTGGGATTTCGAATAACGCGCACATAGGAGGTTCTTATGAACGTAAGACTGATCGGATTAGGAAAGATGGGGCTGAACATCGCCCTCAATTTAATCGAACACGGCTATCAGGTCTATGGTTACGACCATGACAAAAAAGCTTTGGAAAGAGCGTGGAAACAAGGTATTGTTACCGCTGAATCCTTGGCGGAACTCGCTGCTTTCGCCTCTAAGAAACCGGCGGTTTACTGGCTGATGATTCCGAGTGAATTCATGGATTCCCTGATCGAAGAGGTGTTGCCGCTCTTGAAACCGACCGATGTCTTGATCGATGCCGGCAATTCCCACTATGGCCTTTCGATCAGACGCTATCACAACCTCAAGAGCAAGGGCGTCGATTTTATCGACGTTGGAACGAGCGGTGGCGTTGAAGGTGCTCGTCAAGGTGCTTGTCTTATGGTCGGCGGTGAACCGGAAGTCGTCAAACGTCTTGAGTCGCTCTTTTTCGATCTGTCAACAGAAAATGGGTACGCATATGTGGGAAGACCCGGATCCGGACATTTCGTCAAAATGGTGCACAACGGCATCGAATATGGCATGATGCAAGCGATCGGTGAGGGGTTCGATCTGTTAAAGGCATCCCCGTTTGAAATCGATTACCAAGCGATTGCCAAGGTGTGGAACCATGGGTCGATCATTGCTTCATCATTGATGGGACATGTGGGACAGGCATTCGCCAAGGATCACGATCTCGCTTCGATCCAGGGACGCGTTGATGATTCCGGGGAGGGTTTGTGGATGGTGCAAGACGGATTGAAATACAAGGTCGCGCTGCCCGTCATCACGCAAGCGCTCTATGCGCGTTTCAAATCGAACGATGAGAAGCGCTTCAGCGAAAAAGTGGTTGCCGCGATGCGCCAGGAATTCGGCGGACATTCCGTCTACAAAAAAACATGAAGCGCATGCTTTTCGTCATCTTCGGTGGAACCGGAGATCTAGCTGGGCGAAAGCTTTTGCCAGCGCTTTCGAAACTGCAAGCGGACCAGGAAAACCCCATCGATCTTTCGATCATCGCCATCGCCCGAAAGGACCATACGAGCGCATCCTATCTGCGCGAAATGGAGGCGCACGCTCCCGCTTCATTCGACTTGGGCATTCTTGAAAAAAGGATTTCTTATTTCAAAATGGATGCCACGGACGCCGAAGCCTATCGTGAACTTAAAAAGATTGTCCACGACCGTACGAAAAAGACCGATCTATGCCTTTATTATTTGGCGCTTAGTCCTGAACTCTTTACGAATGCTGCGTCGAATCTCGCCTCAGTCGGTCTTATTGAAAAAGGAAACGGACAGAACCGGGTCATTTTCGAAAAACCGTTCGGTACCGATCTCGAAAGCGCAATTCAGATCAATCAAGGACTTTCTTTCGTGCTCGATGAGGATCAGATCTATCGAATCGATCACTACTTGGGTAAGGAAATGATACAGAATCTCATGATGGTTCGATTCGGGAATCGAATATTTGAAGACAGCTGGAACAATACGAGCATCAAATCCATTCGGATCGTCGTCAAAGAGAAAGAAGGCATCTTAGGGCGTGGCTCCTATTACGATCAAGCCGGAGCACTCAAGGACATGGTACAGAGCCATCTCTTGCAGATGCTGTCACTCGTTGCTATGGATGTTCCCCTGTCCTATCACAGTGAGGACGTTAAAAACGAGAAGTCCATCGTCCTCGATCATCTTTCCTTCGACCTAGACGATTGTCACTTCGGACAATATGAAGGCTATCTCAACGAAAAGAACGTCAAAAAGAATTCGTCAACCGAGACGTTTGTTCGGTTGAAGGCTTTCGTCGATACGCCTCGATTCAAAGGCGTTCCCATTTATTTAACGACAGGTAAGAAGTTGAGCCAAAAGGAATCCTATATCATGGTCGAATTCGAAGTGACGAGCGAACAGCGGAAGTGGAACCTTCCTTTGAAGACGAACAAACTCTATATCCGAATCGCGCCTCTTGATGGTGTCGGGCTAGCCCTAAACAGCAAAGTGATCGGCAGACGTGATGAAGTCGAGGAAGTTGAGCTCGACTACTGTGCCGCCTGCAAGGCCTTCGGTAACGTTCCTGAAGCTTATGAGCGCCTGCTCCGTGATGCGATGGACGGCCATAAGACACTTTTCGCACGATGGGATGAGATCGAGAAGTCCTGGCGCCATATCGAGCATATCAAAGCCAATCAAAAGAAACCGTTCGTTTACAAGGACGAAATGGATCTAGAGGACAAAATAAAAGAAAACAATAAAAAGGAGGTCGTCTTTTGACCATCTATGACGTATCGATGACCATCGATCCAATGATGCAAGTCTATAAGAATCGAGAGGAAAAGAAACCGAAGATCACGATCGATCAGCATTTCGAACAGGGGACTACCTATGAGTCGCGCCTGAATATGAATCTGCATACCGGCACGCATATGGATTTTCCCTTGCATATTCTCAAAGACGGAAACGACTCGAATGCTTTAGACCTTGAACATCTCATTCGGCCGGTCAAAGTGTTCGATCTGACCATGATCGATGACGGTATTGCTTATAGCGATCTTGAACCGCTCGACATCCGTGAGGATGATTTCGTTTTGTTCAAGACAAAAAACAGTTTCGAAGAAACATTCAATTTCACATTTGTCTATTTGCAAGAGGATGCCGCACGCTATTTGGCAAAGATCGGCGTCAAAGGCGTCGGAATCGATGCCCTTGGCATCGAACGCGATCAGCAAGGACATCCGACGCATAAAGCGCTGCTCGGCAAAAAGATCATCATTATCGAAGGGTTGCGCCTGAAAATGGTCAAAGAGGGGAACTACTTCATGTTTGCCCTTCCTTTAAAAATTCGTGATGTCGAAGCTTTACCGCTTTCTGTTGTATTGACGAGCATATGAAAAGAGCATCGTTAAGCGATTTAGAAGCGATTTGGTCACTGCGGGAAGAGACATCGATTCTTCTTAAGGAACGAGGAATCGATCAATGGCAATACGACGATCCAAATCGAGACGTCTTTAAAAAGGATATCGCTAAAGGGAACTTCTATGTCAGCAAAGATGGTGATCAAATCGTTGCCATGGCATCGATCATAATCGGCACCGATCCGACCTATCACGTCATCCATGATGGATCCTGGCATACCGAAGCACCGTATGTGACGATCCATCGTCTTGCTGTCGCTCGCTCGCGCTTAGGCAGTAAACGCGCTTATGACATGATGCTTTTTGCCGAAGAACTAGCAATTTTCAATAACACGAGAGCTCTTCGCGTCGATACGCATCCCGATAATCGCTACGCGATCCGACTGTTCAACCAACTCGGATACGTCAAAAGAGGTTACATCCTGCTTCCTTTGAGCAAGGGTGATCGCATGCGCTACGTATACGACAAAACGATCGAAGGTGATTGATGTGAAGATCTATGCCGATCAACGCTTCCTATTGGAATCATACATAAAAAAACTACAAGCGAGCTTTCCAAGGGCCGATTTTTTACCGGAAGAACGAAAGACCGAAGCCGAAGTTCTGATGGTCATGCCAAGTTTTTTTAAGCACGATTCGCTTCGACAATACCCAGATCTATCCTGGATTCAACTTTTATCCGCTGGATATGACGGTGTTTCTCTTAAAGAACTCTTCGAACGAAAGATCGTATTGACGAATGCCCGCAATGTTTACAGCATTCAAATTGCGGAAGACGTTTTTTCCAAGATTCTCTCTTTCGATCGACACGTGACGACGTATTACGAACAGATGAAAACACAGTCATGGGAAAGGCACGAAGTCTTGCATGAAATCTACGGTTCGACCGTCGGTCTCATCGGAGCCGGGTCGATCGCAAGCGAAATCGCCAAGCGGATGAAAGCTTTCGGCGCATACACGATCGGCTATAAACGAACTTTGGCGGATGTTCCCTACTTCGATCAAATCGTTACCGATCCTGAGGGATTGGACGAGATCTATCGTCGGAGTGACTATCTCATACTTGCCATTCCATTAAACGAGAAAACCAAATTTATGATCGGCCAAAGCGTTTTTCGTAAGATGAAAGATACGGCATTGATCGTCAATGTCGCCCGTGGCGACATCATCCGGCAAAGCGATTTGATCGACGCGTTGAATGAAGGTCTGATCCGCGGTGCCCTCCTGGACGTCACGTCACCGGAACCTCTTCCCAAAGGACACCCCCTGTGGCACATGAATCGGGGTTTCATTACGCCCCACACGGCTTCGGAAAGTCCTTACGCATATGATCGACTCTATCAGTTGGTCCATCGAAATCTAGCGAATCGTTACAAGAATCGAAAACTCGATTTCATCGTCAACGACTAGAACCGCTTTTCTCAATGTCACATCAAGCACTTTGCCTATGGAAAAAAAGCGGGCAATATGTTATAATTTGGACTTGAAAGTGAGGCGATCTTCGATGCATGGAAAAAGACGCTCTTTATCCGTAATCGCCGGTATTTATCTGGCTGCCTTAGCGGTTGGTTATCTTACTTTATTACGATTTACGCATGATTCATTCATGCAATCCTACCTCTACATCAGTTTGATCATGACTGTTCTTGTTTTTTTCTTCAGTCTTGTATTCCGAAATGCAAGCGTGTATGACCCCTATTGGAGTGTCATACCGCCTTTTCTTTTATTATCGCGCGCGCTTTTCTTAAGTGAATCGCTTCGACTCGGGACGCTTCTTTTGCTTTTGGCGCTTTCCTTTTGGGGAGCTCGTCTAACGTATAATTGGGCGAAGAACTGGCGCGGGCTCAGGCATCAGGACTGGCGCTATACCATGCTCATGAAGAAAAACCCGAAAACGGGATTCCTTATCAACTTATTGGGAATTCACCTATTTCCCACGCTGCTCGTCTATTTTCAACTCATTGGGGCTATGAAGGTCATCGGAGCGAACCCGAGGCTTGATGCCGGTCTTTTTCTGAGTGTCTCGATCGTGATTGGCGCGACCATCCTGCAGATGACCGCCGATCAACAGATGTATCGTCATCGTCAGGATCAAGCCAATCAGGCCGTATTCGATCAAGGGCTTTGGCGTTGTTCAAGACACCCCAACTATTTCGCGGAGATCATGGTCTGGTGGGGCGTCTATCTCGCATATGTTTCTGTTTTTCGTCTGATCGATGCTCATCTATTGGCTCCCCTCGCGATGACGGGGCTGTTCGTGTTTATCAGTATTCCGATGCTCGAGAAGAAAATGGTTTTAAAACACCCCGATTATGCCGAGTATCAAAAGCGCGTTTCCATGCTCATCTTGATTCCCAAAGCTTTATCCAAACGCTCTTCTTTGTTGGATGAACATATCCATGGTTGACATTTGCGCTATTTGTCGTAAAATAGATGTGTTACGTTGATCCAACAAGCGTTTCATGAATCATTCATGATACGGATTGAGGTGTAAACATGAAAAGAAACAAAGTTATCGTCATCGGATCGGGTCGTCTTGGTGCGAGCATTGCCGCCAAGATGTCCGAGAAAGGCGTAGATGTCATCATTGTCGATTTGCGACAGGATTCCTTCCGTAAACTCAAGGATACGTTTTCAGGCTATCAGATCATCGGTGATGCGACGGACATCGCGGTTTTAGAAGAAGCTTTCGTGAAAGAAGCGAAAACTGTCGTCATCGCGACGAACTTCGATAATGTCAATATTTTCATCGCTCATGTCTGTTCAAAGATTTTTCACGTACCGCGAATCGTCGTAAGACTATCGGACTCCGATAAAGGAGAATTGCTCGAAGGTGACGACATCCAGATCATCTATCCGTTCAATCTGTCATTGAATGCCTTCATTCAACTCAACGAAGGAAGTGGTGAATGATGAAAATCGTTATAGCAGGCGGCAAACACGAAGCCGATTTCATCGTCAAAATGTTTAAAGAGGATCACCATCAGCTGATCGTGATCAATCAGGATCGAAAATTTGCCGAATATATTTCGGAGAACAACAATATTTCCGTATTTCCCGGCGATCCCACCAAAGCCTATACGTTTGAAGATGCGGAAGTTGATGGCGCTGATGTCGTCATCGCCCTTTCCGAAAAGGACACCGACAACTACGTGACCTGCATTACCGCGAAGACGAAGTTCGATGTCAAGAAGTGCATTTCAATCGTTCGAAATCCGAAGAATGTCGAAATCTTTCGCAGGCTCGGCATCGAAACGGTGATATCCTCGACCTACATGCTCGGACAGATCGTTCGTAACGAGGCATCCATGAAAAACATTGCTAGGACGCTATCACTCGAGGAAGAGAAAATCGTCGTGATCGAAGTTGAGATCGAAGAGGACTATGCGCTCGTCGATCAGTCGCTTAAAAAGATTCAGTTTCCCAAAAACGTTAATATCAGTTGCATATTCAGAGACCCGCACGTCATTATTCCCAAGGGCGATACGATCATTCGCGCCAATGACAAGCTGATCGTTATTTCGACGCCGAAAGACCAGAACGAGATCATCCAGTTCTTGCAAAAAAAGAGAAAATAAATGATGGAGAAAAAAACGATTTCCGGATATCAACTCATCATCGCATATTTAGGCGTGTTCATGATCCTGATCGGATTGATCGTCATGATCCCTCTCGGTGTCGTGGCTTTTTGGCCTGAGGAATTAGCCTATGCATCCTATTTTCTCATTCCCGGACTTTCGAGCATCGGGTTGGGGTCTTTGATTGTCTTTTTGTACCGACATAAGGAAAAAGGCAATCTCGAACGTAACCAGGATGCCATTCTCGTCGTCTTGATCTGGATGCTCGCGATATTCGTCTCGTCGTTTCCGTTTTTGATGTCTAGAACCTATAATCTGACCCAGAGCGTCTTTGAAGCCACGAGTGGTTTTTCCACGACCGGGTTGACGGTCGTCGATGTCGAAGAGGCTCCCCGCATCTTTCTCTTGTTCAGAAGCCTGTTGCAGTTCATCGGTGGCGTCGGACTCGTTCTCGTTTTGACGTCCGCGATCTCCGACAAATTCGGAATGAGACTCTATAGTGCGGAAGGACACAATGATCGTCTGATGCCGAATCTCATCCGCTCGGCACGCATGATTTTGTCGATCTATATCAGCTACATCACGCTCGGAATCATCGCTTATGTGGCGTTCGGCATGCCGCTTTTCGAAGCGCTGAACCATTCGATCTGTGCTGTCGCTACCGGCGGATTCTCAACGAATGCCGCGAGTATCGGAGCCTATGACCACGTCGGGATCGAA
>CAYUIK010000075.1:0-49887 GCA_964444805.1 uncultured Acholeplasmataceae bacterium
GCCGAGTTTGAACGCATTGATCTGGTCGTCATAAGTACCTTCGGTAAGGAGTGTCGGATCCGTGAAGTCCATGAGTACTTCAACCCAGTCCGCGAGTGCTTCAAGACGATCGACGTGTGCAACGCCATTTAGCAGATCTTCAATGACCGAACGATCATCGAGTTCAAGACCGCTTGAGAGGTAGCCGTTAAAGTTGTGAAGACCGGTCGTCCAGTACATACCGGCTGCTGCTGTCCAGGATACAGGAGCATCGACGCCTTCGAGTTCAGCCGCTTCGATCGCTTCGAAAGCGGTACGATAGGCATCAACGTTTACGAGCGTATCGGGGTCAACACCGGCTGCTGCGAGCAGGTCCGCATTGTATCCCATACCCCAACCTTCAAAGTTGATCGGGAAACCGTAGATTTCGCCATCAACAACGAGAGGGACATCGGTGTCTGAAATCCATTCTTCGTCGCCATCAAAGGCAAGGATCTTGTTTTCATACTCTAAGTATTGTCCAAGACCTTCGATAACAAAGATGTCGGGTTGTTGTGCTGCTTGGAATTCGGAGATAATCTGGTCCGCATAACCACAGCTGTCGCCACCACATGTCTTAACTTGGACTTCGACGTCGTTCGCTTCGCCCCAAGCGTCCGCGTAAGCCGAAAGGACATCGTCGATCTCTACTTTGTTTTGGTAGAGAATGAGTGTCTCTTTTTCGTCGCCGACTTCTTCACATGCGAAGAGACCAAAAGCAAATGTTAGAATCATTGCGAATAATAATGCTTTTTTCATAACTTCCTCCTTATGATTTTTATGATAAACCATCGATTGGTCGATGATTGTACCCTTATTTGATCGCTCCGGATGTCATACCCTTGATGATATGTTTTTGAGCGAATAAGAACAAAATAATGATTGGAATCGCCGATAGCACGAGTGCTGTCAGCAAGAGATTCCACTGAACGACATAGGAACCGGCAAGATTGGCAACGGCAAGCGGCAAGGTTTGCGTACTTCCGCCTCGTCCGATGACGAGTAGAGGCAACAGGAAGTCATTCCAGATCCACATGCCGTTTAAGACGAGTAGCGTTACGAAAATCGGCTTCAAAATCGGCAGAATGACCTTAAAGAAAACTTGTGCCCGGTTACAGCCATCGATGATCGCGGCTTCCTCGATATCCATCGGAATCGATTTAATGAATCCGTGAAAGAGAAAGACGCTCAAGGGGGCACCGAATCCCATGTAGGCGATGATCACGGCGTGGTGCGTGTCCTTCCAGGCGAATCCCGTGATTTTCCGGAGACTTTCCAGCCAACTGACCAGAGGTAGCATGACGACCTGGAACGGGATGATCAGTCCGGAAATGATGAAGAGGAAGATCGCAAACGACAATCTCGTCTTGGTCCGAACGAGAACCCAAGCAGCCATAGCGCTCGATACACCGATCAGCATCAAGGAAAACGTCGTGATGACGACCGAGTTGAACAGAGAAGAGAAGTAGCGCATGCGCGTGTCACTGAATATGCTGCCAACATTATCGAACATCGTTTTGAAATTTTCCGGAAACAGTAACGGCTGACTCGTAATCAATATGTTCGGTTTCGCCGTGTTGATGAATACGATGTAAAAGGGAAAGATGAAGATCAGCAACAACACGAATGTCAGGACTTCGAGCGGTGTGATGCGCTTGATGCGGTCTAATACTTTGTCGAAAAATGTGGTTTTCGTCTTCATTAGAGTTCCACCTCTCTTTTCTTGCTGTAGTAGACCTGTCCGAGGGAGATGAACGAGAGGATCACGAAGAAGGCGACGGCCTGTGCCTGAGCTTCGGCCATGTTACCACGGGAGAAGCCCCAATTGTAAATATTGAAGGCGATGAGTCGCGTTGAGGATACGGCGATGTCTCGCTCGATGCCGAGCAATGCTTTGACATAGTTCGGCAAATCGGTTGCCGGGCCTCCTGAAGTCAGACTGAAGACCGTATCGAACTGCTTAAACGCTGTAACGAGCGTCAGGAAGAGCGCGACCGTAAACGCTTGTGCGATAAGGGGAAGCGTAATGGTTCTAAGTCGTTGAATCGCATTGGCACCATCGATCTTACTCGCTTCGATCAGGTCTTCGGGGACGTTTTGCAAAGCGGCAATATAGATCATCATGATGTATCCGGCATACTGCCACGTGACGACGCCGACTAACGCCGCCATGGCGTTTTGATTGTTGAGTGGTGATGCCTGGAAGAGACCAAGACCATCCGCTCCGAGAACGACGGTGAAGATGAACTGCCACAAATAACCGATAATCAAACCACCGATAAGATTGGGAAGAAAGAAACCGGCGCGATAAATATTTTTGAGCATGAGCTTCTGTGTTACGAGAAGAGCAAGGCCGAAAGCGACTAAATTGATGGCGATGACATTGCCGATCGCATAGATAATCGTTCGCGCGAACGAATAGACGAAACGGTAATCGGTAAGGAGGTCACCATAGTTTTGCAAGCCAATCCATTCGGTTGGCCGAAGACCACCGGACCATGTCGTAAACGAATAATAGATCCCCATGATAAAGGGGATGATGACCATCGTCAAAAACGGAATCATGACAGGAATCAAGAATACCCAAAACCAGATTCTATCCTGCGTATTCTTCTTGAACAGTCGTCGCTTAGACGTTTCTTTCTCTAGGACTGTTCGAGAGTCCTTACTTATGCGATTTGTCATAGACCTTACGCTCCCGTATCTTATCGTTATTACGCCTAATCACACGACTCAAGACGTTTCTTCTATCCATGTGCAAAGGTGACAACCTTTATTAATAAGGAAAGGTTTTCACATATGATTTTAACAAATTAATCTGTACCTGTCAATAAGGTTCGCTGAGTTTTTACAAACGCTTACATCGGTTGAATCGAATCCTTCGCTTAACAAAAACGCTTTCCCGGTTGTCATGTCATCGCGAGAGCAAGGCATTTGCTCGATTTTAGGAGCGATTGAAGGGCCCTTTCGATCGATGTGCGGAATAAAATTATATGGAAATGTTTCCATAAACAACGATGATTTGGTATAATGAGGTGAAAGGACGTGTTTGCTTTGGCCAATATCAAGGACGTTGCTAAAAAGGCTGGGGTCGGAATCGCTACGGTATCGCGCGTTATCAATCATTCGGGATATGTCAAAAAAGAGACGCGTGAAAAAATCGAACGTGTCATCCGTGAAAGCGGGTATGTTCCCAATGAGATTGCCCGCAGCATGACCGCTCAGAAAAACCTGATCGTCGCCTTTATGATTCCGAATACGACGCATCGTTTTTTCGGCGAACTCCTTTACCACGTCGAGATGGAACTCGGCCAAAGGGGATATAAGACGATGGTGTGCAGTACGAGCGAACAAATTGAAAAAGAAATCTCCTATATCGACATGCTAAAGAAGAATCGTGTGGACTCGTTGATTTTACTCACGAACAATGACATCGAACCCTATCTCGATCGACGCTTTCCGTTGGTTTCATTCGACCGACGCTTCAAAGGAATCCCTTGCGTGACGAGCGATAACTACCAAGGAGGCGTTTTGGCCGCGCGACACTTGATGGAATCGGGGTGCCAGCACATGATGTTCGTTGGCGATGACGCCCAGGGCGGAAAGGTGGAAGTCATAACGGAAGTCAATAAGCGAAGAGAAGGCTTTCTCGATGAACTCAAGCGCCACGGCCATCATCATGTCGTCAACATCGAATATCCCCTGGGAAACTATATCGCTTTACCACAAGCCGTGCATCGACGCATCGAGTCGCATCCCGAAGTCGATGGTATTTTCGCGATCAGCGATTCGGTAGCCGCCGAAGTCATCAAGAACATCGAAAGCCGCGGGCGTCGTGTCCCTGAAGATGTCAAAGTCATCGGTTATGATGGCGGAACGAGTTTTTTGAATCTCGGTAAGCGCATAACCTCGATCGATCAACCTCCCCATGAAATTGCGAGTGCTATCGGTGAAGTCATACAGGGTTATTACGACAATCACAAAACCGGCGATCGAGTCGTTCCCGTAAAACTCGTCAAAGGCGATACGACTTAAAGGGGACAAGGCTTTTGATTGACACCGCTCTATGCCGGTGTTATAATCGGAACGTGAGAAATAAAAATCGCTGTTTTGTGTCGCAAGCGCAAGAGCGATCATCTTTTTTACACTCAATGTGAAAGCCTTTTCACTCGAATGACAACAAGGAAGCCGGGAGAACAGACATGAACAGGATCAAATTGGCGATTTTTGATTTGGATGGCGTCATCACCTCGACGACGAACGAGCATTTTATCGCGTGGTCAAAACTCTTCAAGAAACATTTCGATATCGACTTGTCCCCCGAACTCGAGGTCTATACGCGGGGTGTTTCACGGCGAGATTCGTTGCACGTTTTGCTCGATCACTATGATCTTGTCGTGGATGAACGAACGTTTCGCGCTTTAATGGAAGAAAAAAACGATCACTATCGTTCTTTAATCGAAACATTTGATTCCGCCAATCTCATCGAAGGTGTACTTCCTTTAATTGAATTTTTGCGGGAACAAGGTGTTCGAATCGCTTTGGGGAGTGCTTCTAAAAATGCACCGATGCTATTGAAAAAGCTCGGGATTGAAGCGTCTTTCGATTTTATCGTCGATCCAGCCGGGAAAAAGGGGAAACCCGACCCCGACATTTTTTTGTCGGCGATGCGTCACTTCGATCTCGAACCGAGCCAGTGCATGGCTTTTGAGGATGCCGTCGCCGGCGTCGAAGCGATCAATCGTGCCGGCATGTTTTCAATCGGTGTTGGCGATGAAGACCTTTCTGATGCCGATATGCACATTAAAACGTTTGCAGAGTTGCCTCTAAGTAAGGTCAAAACGCTTATTCAAGGATGACGGATATGAAAACGATACAGTCCATCAAGTCGGTGTGATCATGAACCCCATCATACGAAACGGACGGCTTGAAGTCAACGAGATCTATGTCGATGAAGCGATCTTCGCCCTCGCGAACGGTTTTTTAGGTACGCGTGGGCACTTTACGGAAGGATATGGGCATGACTTCGAGTATAATGGAACCTTTATGAACGGATTTTATAATACGTATGCTTATCGTTATGAAGAGAACTCCCTGCAATTTCCACAAGTCGGTCAGGTGATGGTCAACCTACCGGACGCCTCACTCATGACCATCATGACCGATTCGGAGACGATCAATCTCACCGATGCGACCCTGATCGACTTAAAACGAACCTATGATCTAAACCAAGGGATGACACGTCGTAAAGCCGTTTACCAAACTCCAAAAGGTTTCGAATTCACTTTAATAGAAGAACGCATGGTAAGTCGCTGGCAAAAGGATCTCATCATCACTCGACTGACGATCGAAAGCACCAATTACGCGGGAGACATCACGATTCGCTCGTTTCTCAAGATGCCGCGTGTTCGTTTAATCACGACCAATGATCCCCGCTTGACGCAAGGGAAAACGCATCTGCTTCTCGATCATATCGAGGCGAAACGCGATCGAATCGTCCTCCGTGCGTCAACGACGCACACCAGACAGGAAGTCGAAGTCGGAATCACGCACGACGCATCATTCGATTATGAGATCGCAAACAACATCGGAGTCGCCATTAAAACGTTTAGGATCGAAGCACGCACACCGGTCTCGATTACTAAATATCAGGTCTACCAGGGGACTCATCGAAAAGAAAGTCTGAATGTGGGCGCTGTATTAGACAAGGTTGCACCCATCGATTTCTATCTGATGCAACAAAAGGCCTACCTCGATGAATTCTGGCGCCTTTCTTCGATTCGCATCAGCGACCAGGAAATCGAAGATGCGTTGAATTACAACGTCTATCAACTCGATAGCAACACGGCTGCAAGTGACCTCATGCAAGTTGCTGCCAAGGGCTTGACCGGTGATGGCTATGAGGGTCATTACTTTTGGGATACGGAAATCTATATGCTACCTTACTTTATCCTGACAAATCCAAAAAAAGCCCGAAGTCTTTTGATGTACAGGTATCATAAACTGCCGGAAGCAAAGCTCGAGGCCAATAAACTTGGAGCTTCACGAGGTGCGAAAATACCGTGGCGAACGATTAACGGTATGGAGGCGTCTCCCTATTATCCTGCCGGCAGCGCTCAGGTTCATATCAACAGCGACGTAAGTTTTGCCGTCATGCAATACTATTACGCGACGAAAGACGAGCGCTTCATGGTCGATTACGGGTTCGAACTCATCCTTGAGACGGCATTGTTTCTTCTCGATCTCGGTCATTTTCAGGACGGACGCTTTCATATCGATGGAGTAACCGGTCCGGATGAGTATACCGTGCTCGTCCATGACAACTACTATACGAACGCTATGGCCAAACGTCATTTCGAACGCCTTTGCTCATATGGAAGGAGTCATATCGAAGACATTTCGGGCGTCCTTGAGCGAACTGGTGTCGATTCAAAGATTTTCGATGACTTTGAGTATGCGGCGAAACACATCGTTTTGCATATCGATCCGAAGCGAAAGATGGTCCTGCAGGACGAAAACTTTTGTGAGCAAGAGGATCTGAATCTGGCGACCATTCCTAAAGAGAACTTTCCACTTCTGCTCTATTTTCATCCGCTTTTCATCTATCGTCATCAGGTTCTCAAGCAGGCGGATGCGCTGCTCGCACTCGTTCTATTGAACGATATCGAAAAGGAAATCTATGAGAACTCCTTCGACTACTATCTCAAGCGGACAACGCACGATTCGAGCCTGTCGAAAGGCATTTATGGAATCGCTGCATATGCCATCGATAAATCGAAACTCGGTTATGAGTTTTTCAAAGAAACGTGTTTCCTAGATTTTCATAACCGCAAGAAACACACGCAGCACGGTTTGCATGTTGCCAACATGGGAGCGACCTACCTGATGGTTTTATACGGACTATTCAATGTGCGTCTCGAAGAAACGCTGGCGATCAGTCCGAGAAGACAGGAATCATTTACGTATTATGCGATTACGATTCGTTATCAAGGCGTTATTTGCGATCTCAAAGTCGAAGACGACATACTCGAGATCACAACAAGCGGTCCCTTAAACGTGCGAATCGATCAAAAGGATGTTCTCGTCAAAGACGTCTATCGAAAGAAACTCATCAACTGATCGATCATCTGTTCATGAGAATGTGGGAGGTATTATGATGTCACGTATTACGACGATCGGTGAACTACTCATCGATTTCATCCCTAAACAAAGGGGCGTCGCGTTAATCGATGTTACGGATTTTTCCAAGAAACCGGGAGGTGCACCAGCCAATGTAGCGGTTGTCGCTGCCAAGCTGGGGGCGAAAAGCGCATTGATTTCACAAGTTGGCGATGACGCTTTCGGTCACGGACTCATTCGAACGATCAAAGGATACGGTGTCGATACCGGCAATCTTTTCGTTTCCGATCGGGCGAACACCGCTCTCGCTTTCGTTACGCTCGATCATCAGGGTAATCGTGACTTCGTGTTCTACCGAAACCCGAGTGCGGATCAGTTGCTCGAAACGAAACAGATCGCCGTGTTCCCCGAAAAAGGCGATATCCTTCACTTCTGTTCCGTCAGCCTTTCCGATCATCCGATCAAAAATACGCACGTCGAGATCATCAAACGCTTCAAGGATGTCGGCGGACTGATCAGTTTCGACCCAAATGTTCGTCTCGGTCTGTTTCAAGATCATGTGTACTTGCAGAAGACGATTCGCGCTTTCCTCGGTTATGCTGATTTTGTGAAAGTGGCTGAAGATGAGATCGAATTCATTACCGGTGAAGTCGATGAAACAAAGGCTTTGGCCATGCTTAAGGCGTATGGTCCAACCTATATAATCGTTACGCGCGGACGCCACGGGGCGAGTCTTTATACGGGCGATCGACACTATCACATGCCGAGCTTTGTGTTCAAGGCAGTCGATACAACCGGGGCTGGCGATGCTTTCATCGGTGCGTTTTTGTCTCGGCTTGCGAAACACGTTCCGACTTTGGATGAGGAAAAGCAATGGATTCCCAAATATCTCGAATATGCCAACGCGGCCGCGGCACTCACGGTTACGAAAGAAGGAGCGATGGATGGCGCGCCTTCAGCGATCGAAATCGACCGTTTTCTTAAAGAGCATGAGTAAGACGTTCACATAATTGTCTGGGTGGAAACGTATTCATATGTGAACGTTAACGATAATTGGTCATTTCAAGGGATATGCGTTGCATTATGACTGATTTTTGTTATAATGTATATGCTGATTGCGATGGCGAGTTGCACTGTTAATTTCCCTTTTATTTTGTTAATTTTCATGGACTACGCCGAACCTTTCAGCAGCCCTAGTGACTCTTCCCCCCCAAAGTCATTAGGGCGCTTTTTTTTACCCTTGATTTTGATTTAACTTTTCGGGTATGAAATGGTATAATAATGATATCCTTTTATTGATAAAAGATGTCAAGGGAGACCATATGAAAAAACGCGTTTTGATTATTGAAGACAATCACGTTGCGGCGAAAGCGATCGCAACCAAACTCAAAGACGAAGTTTTTGAAGTTGAAGTCGTGCACGATGGAAAACATGCGATCGATACGTTCGATCGAGGCAACTATGATGTTATTTTACTCGATCTCGTCTTGCCGGGAAAATCAGGTGAGGAAGTCCTGCGCTACATTCGCAGTAAATCCGAAATACCGGTCATCATCCTTTCGGCCAAGGATACCGATGTTGAAAAAGCGATCAATCTAGGTCTTGGAGCCGATGACTATTTGGCAAAGCCCTTTTCCATGCTTGAACTCGTTGCTCGGGTCAAGGCGGTTCTCAGGCGCTCGGGACAGATGCCGTCAACGACGGTTTCCTTGCTCGAAATCGGTCATTTGAGAATTGACTTGAATCATTTTCTCGTGACCAAAAACGGCGAACCCTTATCACTGACATCCAAGGAATTCTCCATATTGCGGCTCTTGGCGACCAACCCAAATCAGACCTTTTCCAAACAGGATATCTATATGAAAATTTGGGGTGAAACCTACTATGACAATGACAATGTCATCAACGTTCACATTAGACGTTTACGGGAAAAGATCGAGGATGAACCGTCGACACCCAAGATTATTAAAACCAAGTGGGGCTTCGGCTATCATCTTGGGCTCGAGGTGCACGAAGTCGAGTCCAATTGAAAAAAAGAACAGGATAGCTATGGTAAAAACCCGTTTTCTCCCATTATTTTCCAGGAATTGCTGTCGATGCGCGCTGCGCAGGCGATCGTTTTCAAGCCGGAAGCGATATTCCGGGAAAAAATGATTTAAAGATGAAATGCTTATCATACCGTTATGATCCAACGAAGGAGCACGAAATGACCCACATTCTTCTTAGCAGAGGTATTCTCGGGACGCCCGAAGTCGTAAACAAAGTCAGTCCATATCTTAAAGCGACGGACCGAGTCGTCATCGTCAATCTTTCGTTTTTTTTATTTCATCTCCCGGATGAAGCGAGTTATCGCGCTTTTTACGATCAAGGAAGCCGTTATTACGATAAGATGATCAACAGTTTCGCGCCATACGGCATCAAAGAAAAAAACATCGTCTGGCTCGACTATTACAAGGATTCAAGTGACCAAGCCAAGGAGAAAATCCAAAACGCGGACGTCCTCTATTTTCCGGGAGGGGCGCCCGATCTCTTCATGGAACGTATCATCGAACGTGATCTCAAACAGACGATCGAGGCCCATCAAGGCGTTATGATCGGTTCTTCAGCCGGAGCGATGATCCAGTTCAAGCACTATCACATGACGCCTGACCGGGAGTATCGATCGTTTGCCTATGGCGAAGGGCTCGCTTGGATCGATGATTTCGCGATTGAAGTTCACTATCGGCGCCGGAAAAAGCAGAAAAAAGCGATGCGTCGCGTCCACAAGGATGGAACCCATGACATCTTCGTTATTCCCGATGAAGGACTGATCATCTATGATCAAAAGCGCATCATGCCCTATCTTGGAGCACGACAGATCTATTCGAAGAAAGGAATCATACGGTAACGTTTGATCGGGGCCCAGCTATGAAAAAATTTCTTTTCATCTACATCATGTTCAGTTTGATATTCGGAGCACTGATCTATTTCTATACGCTCATCGACGAGACGAATGCGCGTACGATCGATGTCTTTTATGAGCTTGCTGAAGGCGCGCTTCAAGATCGTGAGGTCGACCGGTTCATCAAGTATCAGTCGGTTGCCTATCGGCTGATCGACCATAATGACGATGCGACATACGACATTTATTTTTATCACGTCATCGCCCAACGCGATGACACATACTTAAACCAGTTTTCCGCTTTCGTATTTCCCAAAAAAGATGTCAATCATGCGACCCGTAGGGATGATGTTCATGATGCGACCGGGATCGTCTTGACGGATCGCTCAAGCGATGAAACGATCTATCGAACGGATGAAGATGAGGCGTTCGAAGAGATCGCCATGAGTTACGGGATTGCCCGGTTTGGTTTCTATTATTATGCGATCGAGCTCGATCAGGATGTGGAACTGAACGTATCGTTGACCGATTATGCCAATCACGAGATCCTTGACTTTGACCTCGATTTCGATTATCTCGATTATCCGGATGAAACACCCGGTGATCTCGCGATGGGCTTTTCGAATCGCGAGATCGAAGAACTCCTCGATCTATCGACTTATGTGCAACCCGTCATGATTCAGAATATCACCATCTTTCTCGTCATCGATATCTTTTTGGGCGGAATCATCTATCAATTGCTCAAGAAGCGGCATGAAGATCGGACAAAACAAGCAACAGGAAAGGATGAATCGTCGTGATCAGTTCATACGTTACTCAAAAGGATACGCCATTTAAATTGGTAAAAAAGGATCTTTTACTGCGGTCAGACGATCGACCGGGCGAAATCACGGTTCAAATTGATCTTGAAAAGACCGGACAAACAATACTCGGATTCGGTGGAGCTTTTACCGAAGCGAGTGCATACAACCTTTCGCGCATCGATCGATCGATCCGAGATCGGGCGATCAAAGCCTATTTTGACCCGGATGAGGGCTTGGGTTATACGCTTGGACGCGTTTCGATTCATGGTTGTGATTTTAGTCTTGGGAGCTATCTCTATATCGATGATTACGACGATACGCTCGAATCCTTTTCGGTTGATCGCGATCGCGCGATCATCGACTTGATTAAACAGGCTTCCATGCACGCAAAAACCGATATACGTATCCTCGCATCCCCATGGACGCCACCATTTTGGATGAAAGATAATCGATCACCCATTCGCGGTGGGAAGCTGTTGCCCGAGTATGATCAGACGTGGGCGGAATATTTCGTCAAGTTCATTCGTGCTTATGAGTCGCACGGGATTGACATCTTCGCTGTAACCGTACAAAACGAACCTCAGGCAAGCCAACGCTGGGATTCTTGCATCTATGATGATGCCGACGAACTAAGATTCGTCAAAGTGCTCGGACGAACGTTCGAACGCGAGAAACTGAAACAAAAGATCTATATCTGGGATCATAACCGTGATGGTATGGTCGCTCGAGCGAAAGCGATCTATAGCGATCCGGAAGCGACGCGCTACGTCCATGGAACGGCTTTTCACTGGTATGACAACGAGCAGTTTGCCGAAGTCGAGAAACATCGAACACTTTTTCCGGATAAACACTTGCTTTTCACGGAAGGATGTCAGGAATACGGTCCGCATTTCGGTGATTACTCGGTTGGTGAACGATACGGCAGGAACATGATTCATGACTTGCAAAACGGAACGGAAGGATACATCGATTGGAATCTATTTTTGGATGACACCGGCGGTCCCAATCACGTAAACAACCTCTGTTCGGCACCGATGATGATCAAGATTTTCAACGAAGAGCTCGTCCATATGCCAGCATACTATTATATCGGACATTTTTCGAAGTTCATTCGCCCCGGGGCCGTGCGGATCAGATCGGACGTCGGTGCTGACACGCTCTGCGTCGTTTTCAAAAACGTGGATGAAAGCGTCGTCATCGTCTACATGAATGAAAGCGATGAGGATGAGCGCGTTCAACTCGAAGGTGCGATTCAGTTGACGTTTCTAGCGGGAAAACGAAGTATTTCGACGATTGTCCTTAAGGACTAGGAAAAAAGCCGAGAACGCCTCGGTTTTTTTATGGACATGCGGATAAAGACTTTACATTTTTTAGAAATCGACTATAATAGTAATAGGAAACCGATTTCCAGGGGTAGAATATGAAGGCAGAAAAAACAAAACAATTGTTGAATAACGATGGCTACTATTTCCCTTTGTTCAATGAACGCGGCCTGAAAGCATCGATTACACCCTTTTTTGCTGGGGATCTCAAAATCGATCACGACCACTACGCATTAAAACCGACGACCGAAGTCGACCTTTTCGACGGTTATGGCAGAAATGTCATTTTCGAAGTCGATCGCATACCCTATTTTCTTAACGGACAGACACCTCACCAGCAAAAAGATGAGCTTACCTATGAAACCGGATTGCTCTATCAGCGTGTCGTTCGCAAAAACGCACATTTCACACTCGATACGACGTCATTCATTCCCCGCGAAGATAACGTCGAGTTGCACCGTATAACGTTTCGAAACAACCGTAGGACGTCCCTCGAATTACGCGTAACGACAGCCGTTATGCTCTATGCGAGAAGCGCCGATCAGTTGCGTGACCATCGTCACGTCACGTCGCTCCTGCAAAGAATCGAGGTCTTGAAACAGGGTATACTCGTAACACCGACATTGTCTTTTAATGAGCGGGGACATGAACCGAATCATACGGTCTATAGCATCTTCGCTCATAGCGAAGCGATGGCGATCGATCGTTATATACCCGTTTTAGATGATTTTATTGCCGGTGGATCCTTACGTTTTCCCAAGGGACTCGAACAAACGACACAAAAGAAACGGATCGAAGGATACGAAGCGATGGGTGCGCTTGGGTTTGAAAAAGTAATCGTCGAACCGGGAGCATCGCTCGATCTATACGTAGCCATCGGCATTCATGAAGATCCAAAGACTGCCTTTTCTGCCGGCATGCACTATTTGAATGAGTACGCCTTTCAAGCGGCAAAAGAGCGTGTGACAGAGCACTTTGAACGCGAACGTTCACAACTCTCATTTCATTTTCAGGACAAAAAGACGAGCGATCAGCTCGACTGGGTCGTCCTTCAACCGCTTCTGCGACGGGTGTTCGGAAACTCGTATTTGCCGCATCACGACTACGGCCGCGGCGGTCGGGGTTGGCGCGATCTCTGGCAGGACTTGCTCGCCATAATCATGGACCACGACGTTTCTGTCTACGACATGCTCCATGCCAATTTTGCCGGTGTCCGTATCGATGGGTCGAATGCGACGATCATCGGTGATCGGCCGGGTTCATTCAAAGCTGACCGAAATGCGATACCCAGGCTATGGTCGGATCACGGTGCATGGCCGCTACTGACAGTTGAGATGTATCTCCATGAGACGAACGATCAGGACTTCTTGTTGTTAAAACAAACGTATTTCAAAGATCGATTTTCACATTTTATGCGAAAGATCGAAGAAGATGATGGATCGCGTGTCCTCAAAAATCCGGATGGTACGACTTACCAGGGAACGATTCTCGAACACCTTCTGATTCAAAATCTGACTGGATTCCACAATACCGGAGAACACGGCTATGTGCGTCTCGAAGGCGCGGATTGGAACGATGGGCTCGATCAAGCCAAACGGCGGGGTGAGACCGTTGCTTTCACACATATGTACGCGAAAAACATCATGGTCCTTTCTGCCTTGATCGACCGCCTAGCAGTCGATCAGATTGACATCTATCAGGGAATCGAGTCGTTGTTGAAGCCAGAAGCGAAAATCGCGGACTATTTCCGTTATATCGATCGTTTTGATGGATACAGACAAACCTATAAGACATCCGATCTCGTGAAAACGCTCAGGGAGATCGGCGAAAAAAGAATTGCTTTTTTAAGAGATAACGCCTTTCAAAACGGATGTTACTGTTCGTATTTTGACGATTACGGGCAACCACTCGAACGAAACGGCTCGCTCTATCTAACCGGTCAAGCGATCGCCTTGATGAGCAACATTCCGACAAAAGAGCAAGCGCGATCCATGGTCGATATATGTCGAGAGAGGCTCTTCGATCATGATCTTGGCGGCTATCGACTAAACAGTGAAGCGAAGCATGATTTTCTTTCCATCGGCCGCGCGTTCGCGTTCGCCTACGGACATAAGGAAAATGGCGCTGTTTTTTCCCACATGGCCATCATGTACGCCTATGGACTCTATCGCTATGGGTTCGTCAAAGAAGGCCGTGAAGCACTGATCAGCATTTTGCAGCGCGCCCAAAAGGAAGGCTCGAAAACGTGGGTGGGAATTCCCGAATACTTTAATGACCGCGGCATCGGCAAATACTTCTACTTAACCGGTTCGGCGAGCTGGATCTTGAAAGTACTCCGTGACGAAGTCTTTGGTGTTCACATGGTTTTTGGCGTTGTTTCACTCGAACCGAAGTTGGTCAAAGCCGACTTCATCGCTGGCAAAGCCGCTATGACACTCGATCTTTTCGGTAAAACAAGGACGATTACCTATCACAATCCTAAACGACTCGATTACGGCGAGTACCAAATCGAATCCCTTAAAGTGGAAGGTGTCGACATCATAAATGGGTTCGATTCGCTTTTTGGAGACATCGACGTTTTCTTGACAAGCATCACGACTTGAAGGTAGAAAAAAAACGTTTAAAACGAGGAAAGACGAGGGTGAAAACATGGGATATGAATGCGTCTGGCAAGACCTATTTGCCATCGATGGTTCCCCCGACTCAAGATACTGGCAACTTGAAACCGGAGGGCACGGTTTTGGAAATCATGAGGAACAGTTCTATACGGATCGTCTTGAAAATGCTTTTGTCAAGGATGGTATTTTGACGATTCGCGCCATAAAGGAAAACTATCAGAACTGTCGATATACATCAGCAAAACTTACGACCTATGGCAAAAGGCATATCGAACAAGGACGCATCGAGATCATGGCCAAACTGCCCGTCGGTCACGGAACATGGCCGGCGATCTGGCTTTTGGGAACGAACATGAAAGAAGGCATCCCCTGGCCGACCTGTGGAGAAATCGACATGATGGAGCACGTGGGACACGCACCCGATCACGTTCATTTCAGTCTTCACTCGAAGAACCGACACTTTCACAACAACAATCAGCTCAATCACGTCATTCAAGCAGCGGGTTTGGCGGAAGATTTTCATGAATATGCGCTTGAATGGGAAAAGGACTACATGTCGTTCTATCTCGATCGAAGACACATCGTTCGTTTTGATCGAGAACAGGGATCAACCGTTGAAACATGGCCTTTCAACCAACCTTTCTATCTTATTCTCAATCTCGCGCTCGGTGGTATTTGGGGAGGCAAGATCGATGATTCGTCTCTTCCCGCATCGTTTCAGTTTTCCTATGTCAAAGTCTATGAACGGAAGTGAAGGACATGTCTAAAAAACGGACGATCTACACGCTCGCCGAAGAACTCAATCTCGCACCGGGAACGATCTCTAAAGTGCTCAATCAGAGCGGAAACGTCAGTGAGCAAACGCGAGCGCGTGTTTTAGCCCACATCAAAACCGTCGGCTATGTGCCGACGACGAGCGCCCGCATGTTAAAATCAAAAAAGACGTATTCAGTCGGAATCGTTTTCACCGAAGAGGCGAATATTGGTTTGGAGCACTCGTTTTTTTCGAGCATCCTCCAACACTTCAAGACGTATATGGAAAAAGAGGGTTACGATCTTAGTTTTATCGTTAAAAAGCTCGGACAGCACGAGTTATCCTATTACGAATGGTGTGTCAACAAGCGTGTCGATGGCGTCTACATCGTCGTCGGTAACTATAACGATAAAGGACTCTACGATTTAATTGAAAGCGATATTCCATGTGTCTCGACCGATATGCTGCTCAAAGGTTTGCACACGATTATCAGTGACAATGTTCTCGGGATCAAGATCTCGCTTGAGTATATCCGTGATGAGCTCAAGAAAAAACGCGTTGGCATGATTTCCGGTCCGATGTGGTCGAAAGCATTCGAGGAGCGCTATCTGGCCTATGAGAAATATTTAGACGCATATGGTCTTGAAAAACGGGACGGTTACGTCACTTTCGCGGAAAGTTTCGGATTTACGAGTGGCTACAAAGCCGTCAAGGAACTCCTTCAAAAAAACGAAGACCCCCCCGAAGTCCTTCTTGTAAGTAGTGATGACATCGCCCTTGGCGTACTCAAAGGTCTCAAGGACGCAGGTCTAATCGTTCCCGACGACATCCAGGTCATCGGGTTCGATGACATATCCTTCGCGAAACATTTTACGCCGCCGTTGACGACGATCGCTCAGGATCGAAGAGCTCTCGGCGAGATGGCTGCCAAACGCCTCATATCTTTAATGGAACACCCGGAAATCCGGTTACCCGAAATTACGAAACTACCCGTCAAACTCGTGCGACGCGAAACGACAAAACCGGCTACATGAAAGGATATTGACATGAAAGATCACACACGAAACGTCTACCGAATCGAAAACTATCAGAAGAAAAAGACTTTTTCAAGTTTCCTAAGCGGCGTAGCCGGTCACATGGGTATCCCCATGTGGGCCTTTTATGTCAATCGCGGACAACTCATCGCTTCCTTTGGTGTGCAAGACAAAAACGGAGCGATCATGGAGTTTTATCCGGCCAATCAAGCCTATCATTACGTGCCGATCATCGGTTTTAGGACCTTTCTAAAGGTTGATGGAAACGTGATGGAATGCTTCAAAGAACAAGGGAAAAACCAGGTTCTATCGATTGCTCAAGACCAGGTTTCCATCACGGAGACGAACAAAGAAATCGGCATCGAAATCTCGATTACTTATTTTACATTACCCAACGCTCGCGTCGCGGGACTCGTTCGCAAGGTCGAAATCAAAAATCTCAAGAACCATGCTCGCGAGATCGAGATCATCGACGGTCTTACGCAAATTCTTCCGGCTGGTGTCAAGCACGGAAATTACAAGTCGATCTCGAATCTCTTGCAGAGCTGGATGCGCAGTGAACACGAAGAAGATTTCGTATTCTATCGTTTGACCGCGCAGACAGGCGATTCAGCCGAAGTGAAAAGCGCGCATGACGGTAACTTCTACCTGACTGAAGGACTCGATCATCGTTTCTATATCAGCGACTACAAGCTCATTTTCGCCGAAGACACATCGTTATCGACGCCATACGGACTGATCGAGCATGCGCTCGAAGAACTGCGACACATGCCGCAAGCACACGTCAATCAGGTGCCTTCTGCCATGAGTGCGGCGTCATTTTCGCTTTCCGATCAAAAAACGTTTTACGGAATCTTCGGTCACGGTAAAGACAAACGGTCTGTCAAGACGTTTGCCGACACGCTCGATCCAGACGTTTTCGTCATCAAAGAACAAGAAAATCGCGTCCTTCACGATGACCTTTCACGTGCGGTATCTACGACGACCGCACGTCCGCTATTTGATGATTATGTGCGACAGAGTTACTTCGACAATCTTTTGCGTGGGGGTACGCCCTGGGTTATTGAGACGAAAAACAAAAAAATCGGCTACTACATTTATTCTCGTAAACATGGTGACCTCGAGCGCGATTACAACTTCTTCAATCTCGAACCGTCCTTCTTTTCCCAAGGGAACGGCAATTTCCGTGATGTCTTGCAAAACCGGAGAAATGACATCTTTTTCGAACCGGAAATTGGCGCATTCAATCTCGACCAGTTCGCTTCGCTGATTCAGGCTGACGGCTATAATCCACTTAGCATCGAAGGCCTTAAATTCCATTATCAGGGAAAGAACGAAGGCTTTTCCAACCAGCTAGAAAAACTTCTAAAAAAACCGTTTACACCGGGTATGCTCGCGACATTGCTCGATCAGGAAGACGCTTTTGACGAGGCTTTCATGAAACGTATTCTAAAAGCGAGCGTCGTAACGGTCGAGGCGAATCATGGTGAGGGCTATTGGGAAGACCATTTCACGTATCTCTACGATTTGATTGACGCTTATCTTTCGATTTTCCCCGATCGGCTCCACGAACTCATGTTCGAAGGATACTATCCCTTTTTCGTCTCACCGGTCGATGTCGTCCCGCGACGCATGAAATACGTTTTGCGAGAGGATGGTGAAGTGCGCCAGTACGGTGCGCTCAAAAGTAGAGAGAATCATGAGAAATGGCTTTCGAACGACAAAGGGCTGGTCGAGGTCAATCTGTTCGGAAAACTTTTGATTCTCGTTTTGAACAAGTACGGACATCTTGATCCTGCTGGTATCGGATTATCCTATGAAGCGAACAAGCCGGGTTGGAATGACGCGATGAATGGGTTACCGGGGCTATTCGGATCGGGTGTGTCCGAGACGATCGAACTCAGACGGATCGTCACCTTTTTGAAGTCCGTCGTCGGGCGCTATCCCGACGAAAAGGTCCTCGTGCTCGCATCGATCATCCCTTTGATCGAGCGCTTCATGCAAATCGATGAACCGGATCACATGAAAGCTTGGGATTTGCGGATGACCGCCCTCGAGGACTATCGCGAATCGTTGCAAGGCACACAAACCGTTACGTCCTGTCCATCCCAAGACGTTTTCGCCGTCCTTGAACGAATCGATTCTCAGCTCGAAGAAGCCATCGCTTCCGCCAAGCGACTCGACGATGTCATGCCGACATATCTGATCTTTAAGGCGGCTTCCTATCAACCCATCGTCGATGAAAAGAACGAACCTGTCATCGGAAACTACGGGTTACCCGTCGTAAAGGTCGAAGCTTTTGACATGGAACCTCTTCCCGCCTTCCTCGAAGCGCCCGCGCGTTATCTAAAAGGATTTGGAACAAAAGAAGAGGGAGAAAGCATCTATCAACACGTGAAGAAAAGCGGACTCTATGATCAAGAGATGCGTTTCTATCAAACGAGTGAGTCGCTTTCCGCTTGGAGTCACGAGATCGGCAGAATACGCGCTTTTACGCCTGGTTGGCTCGAACGCGAATCGAACTTTCTTCACATGACGTACAAGTATTTACTCGGATTGCTCAAAGCGGGTCTTTACGACGCATTTTATGATGAGATCGAAACGAATTTGACCTGCTTTATGGATCCGCTTCGATACGGGCGGTCTCCGTTGGAAAACTGTTCGTTTTTAGCGACATCAAGCAATCCTGATCCAAAAAAGCATGGGCAGGGCTTTGTTTCACGTCTGACGGGATCGACCGCTGAAGTCCTATCGATGTGGCGCTATATGTTCTTAGGGGATCGGCTCTTTGATGTGGTCGATGATGACCTGCAGTTTGCCTTATCGCCGAAATTGGCCAAACGGTTTTTCCAGGAAGGTATCGTTACGGTCAAACTCTTCAAGACGATCGATGTGACCTATCATAATCCGACCGGACGAGATACCTATGATCCGCGCGTTTCGATTGACCATATGGTTCTCATAAATGAAATCGAACACGAGATCACAGGTGGAGTTGTCAGGGGAAAACTCGCCCATGCAATCCGCGATAAGAACGTTAAACGGATCCACGTCTATTTCAAAACGACATAGTTATATATGCAAAGAGAGCGCATCTTCTGCGCCCTCTTTTTTGTTAGGGTTTATGTTGAATGGATTTCGATGCGCTCGATCTGAAAGTCGAAGGGAAAGTCCTCATCTTGGATTGAACCGCCATACCAACCACCGACGGCAAGATTGATGATGAGATAGAAGGTATCATCGAAGGGCCAGACAGCGTGATCATCCGTATGCTTTCGCACAAATGTTTTCAAGTCATGCCCGTCGATCGAAAAACGCAGACGATCTTTCGTCCAGACAAGCATATAATCGTGAAAGCGATCGCTGAGATCAGCGATTTCTATTGAAGCGATGCGCTCATTGTTTCGTTTGTGGTTATGCGCTTCGGTATGAAGCGCGCTCGTAATTGTCGTGGGTCTATTGCCGGCATATTCAAGAATGTCGATTTCGCCGCATTTCGGCCATCCTAAACCGTTTTTAACCGATGTTCCCAGTAACCAGATCGCCGGCCAGCTTCCTCGGCCTTTCGGCATTTTTGCCCGAAAGAAAAACGTACCGTAACGAAAATGCATCTTTCCTAGAGTGTTGATCCGCGTGGAATGGTAGGCAAAACCTTCTTTGGTTGCCCGTAATGTGAGTATGCCATCCTTGATGAAACGATTGCTCGTATCATCGACATACTTTTGTTTCTCATTGTTGGCCCAGCGATCGCCGGTTTCGATATTCCATATGCTACGATCAAGGTCTGAGACATTCGTAAAGTCTGTCTTGAATATGCACGTATTCTTTTTCATGTCCGTCATGTTAGATTCTCCTCATGCAGCTGTCACGAACGACGATTGAGGTTTCGATGCGAATCGGCTCAATCGTTCGCTTCTTTTTGTCAATCATGTCCGTTAGGACGTTACCGGCAAGTGTGCCGATGTGCTGGTAGTCCTGTTTGATCGAAGTCAGTCGCGGTTCGAGAATATCACAGAAGTGCATGTTGTCAAAACCGATGATCGAGATGTCTTTAGGAACATGGAATCCGTTGGTCTTGAGATACTTAATCGCACCAAGCGCCATCAGGTCTGACGAGGCACAAACCGCTTCGGGTAATCCGTTTTCTTCGAAAATGGCGTGCATCGTCTGATAGCCTTCATCGATCGAAAAGGTTTTGTTTTTTGTCTTGAGACTGTAGATCGGTTCGAGTTCGTTTTCTTTCATGAAGTCGAGATAGCCTTCAAAGCGTTTTTTTCCGACGAGAAGATCGAGATCACCTTGAATGAAGGCGATCTTGCGGTGGCCGAGTCGGTATAGATAGCGGCACGCTTTTTGTATGGCCGCATAGGAATCGGAATAGATCGTGTTTTCCGACAGGGCAGGGGGGTCGAGTGTCAGGATCGGCAGATTGATTTCGGACATTTCGATGAAATCGTTGACGTTTCGACCGGCGGCGAAGACGAGTAGTCCATCGACCTGCTTGAATCGTGACCGATCGATGACGTCCGATCCGGATTTGCTTTGATTCGAAAGAAGGAGCGTGTCGTATCCTTTCTGTTCGATTGCGGCTCGAAAGGAATCCAATATTTCCGCAAAAAACAAGTTTTTAAACCCGCGTTTGAGTTGGTAGATCACACCGATCGTATTCGATTTTCTCCGGACGAGGCTTTGTGCGGTCGCGTTCGGTACGTAGCCGGCTTCCTTGGCGATTCGGATGATGCGTTCACGCGTTTTCTCGCTGACATCCGAATAGTTGTTGAGCGCTTTCGAGACGGTAGATATCGAGCATCCCGACAGTTTCGCTATCTCTATGATCGTGACCATGGGTAGATCCCCCTTGACGTGTTATGGTTTTGAACGGGTTCAATCGTATGAACATGCATTCATTTTACACGAAAAGATGCGAAAACGCCACTGTCTTCGCGATCACACGCGTGTTTTCTGATGATTTCTCTTGTTTTACCTGTACGAGATCGACGTGTCATGAGCTTAAAATGCTGATTCGTAGCGCATGAACCTATCTTGCAGACGAAGAGACGTCTTTCGATGCAAATCATGAGTTAAAGCTACCCCTATTAGGATCGTTATTGACCATGGTTGTGCAAGGATCCATGACGCAAAAATCCGAATTCGATACGTGTTTTCAGGCTTCATGACATTGAAAGTGTCCATGTGCAAATTCGCAAGAAAACCCATGTGAGAAGATGCGATACCGTGTGAGTTAGAGAAAGTTCAATATTTTTTCATAAAAGCCTTTACATTTCAAAAAAATCGATTATAATAGACTTAGGAAACCGGTTTCCATACCGGAAGTCATGGTCGTTGAACGCGGCCGAATCGGTTTATCGTCATGTGTCATGGGGATTTTGATAGACTTAAGGTATCTTCATAGAACCTTATTACATAGAAAGTCTATAAAAATGGAGGAGGAAAATAAATGAAAAGACGCGCGTATTTATGGTTACTCGTCGCAGTTTTTGTTTTTTTGGTTTCTGCTTGTGAGGAACTCGAAGGCACGACTCTGACGAGCATCACATTTGATGGTGTTGATGACGTAGTCCTGGAATTCGAAGAGACATTCAACGTTTTCACTGGGGTTACGGCGATCGGCAATGATGGGCAGGATTATACCGACGAGATCACGTTCGAATCGACCTCGGACATTAGCGAGGAAGGCGACTTGAATACGACCGTGACGGGTGAACACGCGGTTCGTTACGAAGTGAGAATCGACGATATCGTCGCACAGCACTGGCGTTACATTACGGTTGAACAACCGGGACGCCCTGAAGGTGAATATCTCATCAATGGCGATTTTTCACAAGGCACAACGGGTTGGGAAGATGGCTTTTATGAGGCCGATGGCGCAGCATTGACACTTACAACCGAAGAAGGCGTTTTAGTTGCTGAAGTTGTTGTTGGAGCCAATACATGGACACCACGTTTCGGACAACAAAACGTTCCCTTTGAACAAGGCGTAACCTATGAGATTTCTTTTGATGCGAAATCAAGCGTCGAAAAGACGATCAACTTGCAAGTCGGTGAACTCATCGACGCGCCGCCTTATTTCATTGATTTCAAGGAGAATATCACGGTTCACCGTGTGATCACGACGGAATGGGATACGTACAGCTACAAGTTCACGATGAATGAGGACAATCAAAATGGTGGTCCGCTCTTTGAACTGGGAACAATCGGTCAAGAAGCGCTAGACGCTACAATTTGGTTCGATAACATGACGGTAACGGAAACGGAACCGGATGAAGACCTAGAAGGTCCGGTCATCAGTGGCTTGGTCGAATCGCTCAATATCAATGTTGGAAGCACATTCGATCCGCTCGCAGGTGTTACCGCTTTTGATGTTACCGATGGCGATGTCACGGATGAGATCAGCGTAACGATCGAGGATGCTGACGGTTTGGTTGTTGAATCGGTCGACACGTCTGTAGACGGTGTCTTCACGGTCACTTATTTCGTTGAAGATTCGCTGGGGAACGAAACGGAAGAAGTCGTTACCGTTAACGTCGTCTCCTTGCTTTTCAAAGATCAAAATCTTGTTGTAAACGGTGATTTCGCAACGCCGCTCGATGCAGAAACACCCATTTGGGGTCTTTGGTCACAGGATTGGGGTGCTGCACCGGTCGTTGTTGCTGATCACGATGACGAAGCCGGAACACTTGCGCTCGATATTACCGGTGGTGGCGATGCCGCATGGGCCGTTCAACTCTTCCAAGAAGGCATAACGCTCGAACAAGGCGTCACGTACCGTGCTCAGTTCACGGCAACCACTACGGCAGAACGCTCGATCAATCTTGCAATCGGTCATGGTGACTGGGTCGAATATGCGAGACAAGATGAAATCATGATCGGAACGGAACAGGATACGTATGAAGTAATCTTTACCGTAACGAAACCGACGCATGACGTCAAACTCGTCTTCGAACTCGGAACTACGGCGAACTTTGCGGATGGAACGATCACGTTCGAAAACGTGGAAATCAATCCGCTTGATGCCGAACCGATTATACCGAATGGTGATTTTGGACTGATCGGCTGGCGTGCATTCTTCAATGACTGGGAAGGAACGGTCGGATCGAGTGCGATCATCGACGGTGAATTCGTCATGACGATCAATACTTACAATGATACCGGTGCCAATTGGACACTGCAATTGATTCAAGATGGCGTCGCCATGGGCGGATCCCAAGAAAACGGATTACTCGAATTATTGCCGGATACGACCTATACGTTCTCTTTCGATGCGTATGCTTCGGAAGACGTCACGATTAGACCAGTGATTGCTACCGTTGGCGTATGGGCTAATTTCCTTGCTGAAGAGGATGAGTTTGTTACGTTGACCGCCGATAAGACGACTTATACGATGTCGTTTACGACACCTGCTGAATTACCTGGCAATGAGGTTCTTAAGTTTGAATTCGGTGATGCGTTTGAAAGTTTCACCGATGAAGAACACTTTATCGCTTTTGACAACATCCAGATCATGGATAGCGAAGAAGTTGCGATCGACAGTGTCTTCAATGGTGACTTTGAAACCGTTCTCTATCACACCTATGATAATGCCGGTGGTGGCGAAGGGTCGATGGTGCTTACTGAAGATGGCGCACTCGTTACCGTAACGGCAATGGGCGAGGCGTATCAACCACACGTCTATGATATGATCGATGCGCTCGAACCAGGCGATTATCAACTCGTGCTCCGCTTAACAGCAAGCGTCGCTCGCGATCTTAGAATGAATCTCATTCTTCCGGATGCCGGTTGGATTTCAATCCTTCCCGATACGAAGTATGATTTCGCGGTCAATGCCGATGAAGAAATGGCATTCGTGGTCGATTTCACGATCGATGAGAGAGTTACGAATCTTAAATTCGAGCTCGATTTCGGTAATCTTGGCGAAGGATTCGTTTCCGAAACAGGAGAGTTCATCATACATGAAATCCTTCTCTACCCTGTTCTGGGTTAGGAGGCTGACATGAAACGACTATTACTCGTATTTATCCTTATGATTTCGGTCTTCACGCTGATCGCTTGCGGTAATGGTGATGACAGCGATGACGTGCAACGCATCGCCCTGACCTATGCGGACTGGGGTGGTGCCGCTTTCAATCAGAAGATGATCGATAAGTTCATGGAAGCCAATCCGGATATTCGCGTGACACTTGCCAAGAACATTTCGGGAACCGGTGCCGAATTTACCGGCAATCTCATTACGGCTGCACAATCGGGACTTTTGCCGGATGTGTTCGCGACGGATAATGTGCCGACAGTGATCAATGCTGGCTTGACGCTCGATGTCGCTGACCTTTGGGATGCCGATCAGGACACGCCTTACGTTTATGATAATATCGCTTTAACCGGAGTTTACAATGGCAAGCGCTACGCCGTTCCTTCGTTTCAGTTTTTGAAGGGAATCATGATCAATCTCGATATTTTCGAACGAGCGAACTTGTTTACGACAGATGACTATCGCATCGACCAAAACGGATACCCGGTTAAGGATTGGACGTTTGAGGAATTCGTCAACATCGCGCATGAAATCAAAAACTTCGATTTGGAGAACACCGAAAACCTCGTCCTTGGCCTTGACACCTGGTATGGTGCTCCCGATTTCCAACAGGTTTGGCCGATGATGCACGATGAAGACGTACAATATGATACGTGGGATGGTACTCAGTTTCATTATACGTCTGAGGATTGGATCGCGGCAATGCAAGAAAAAGTTGCCCTTCATCAATTGACCGACGGTACGACGACCCGCTTCACACCGGAAGATCTCGAAGAACACGAAGCGCTGCAAGGCTATCTCATTCAAACGGGGTATGCAGCGATGGATATCGAAGGATCCTGGCAGTTTTGGGTCATCAACGAAGCCGCTGAAGACAACATTAATCTTGGTTTTTGGCCCTATCCACAAGGTGATGCCGGCTTCTTCCCACCGACGATTCTCGATTATCAGTGTGTTTCGAGTCAAACGGAGTACCCTGAAGAAGCATTCGAGTTAGCGAAGTGGATGACATTCGGACAGGAAGGCTGGAATGCGCGTCTCGAAATTCTCGAGGAAGAACGCGACGAAGCGCTTGATGCTGGCGAAATGCCTGCGTATCTCGATCGCTTCCCAGTCGCCGATTATCCGGGTGTTTGGGACCGTGTTGAAACACTGGTTGACGGTATTGAAGGCATTGAAGCAACATTCGATCGCATTGAACACGCCAAACCAGACCTCGACAAGTGGCTACCCGGTTATAAAGATTTGTGGGCCTGGATCAATGACCCTGAGAATCCTTACAATTGGGAAAATCTCGTTGCCGAAGGACCCGCATCGGTCGCTACATATGCCCAGGAATGGGAAAATAAGGCGAATGAGCTTGTCCAGGAAAAACTGGAAACAATCGGTAGTGAATAACGAATAAGAGGACTTAAGGGAGAGAATCGTTCTCTCCCTTAATCCCATGTGTTGGAGGTAATATGGGTAGTTTAATCGCGCGACTCAGACACATAAGCGTCAAAAAGTGGGTGACCATACTCATTCTTTTCGCGGTCGCATTTTTTCTTGTGGCTTCTTTTTTTAGACGTCAATCACTCGATGATTTTTTTGAGTCCCATACGCTTTCATATGATTATGAAGATGTACGTTCGGTGGATGACAATCGGATCAAGACGTATTCGGCATTGCAAGAAGACTATGCACGCGAAGGGCTCGAAAAATCGGATGTCGATCACGAGATCGCGATCGATGATATGGCGGGAAAACGGATCGGTTCGATGGATGCCCTTTATGGCGATATCGTGGGTTCATATGACCGAAACGGAGATACGGACGTGTTTTTGCTCGATTCCGATCATTCAGTCACATTCACGCATCCGTTTGCCGGGGTCGGACTCTATCACTTCGCGATCGATTACTATGACTTTGAAAACACGATTGAAAGCGCACAGATCGACATACGAATCAACGGTGAAAATCCTTTTTTTGAGAGCCAGACGATCGTTTTACCGGCCGAATGGCAGTTTTCAGGTGACTTTTTAATCGACCGTTATGGTAACGATATTCAACCGAGTTCCGAAAAGATCAAGACATGGCGTCATCGTAAAATCAATGACTATAGGGGAATGCATCCGGGTTTATTCGCATTCCGTCTCAGAGAGGGAGATGTTGTCGAGATTGGCTATGGAAACAGTCCGCTCTTGATCGGTAACATCGATTATGTTCCTGCTGAAGATATGCCTTCCTACGAGGACTATCTCGCTGAACACGGATCATATGATGTCGTCAACGAGACGATCAATCTATCCGCTCGCATGATGGACAGTCGGACGGAACCGTCCGTTCATCTTCGGGCAGAACAGGATCCCTCCAACCTTTTCTACGACACGCAATTTCTCAAACTCAACACCATCTTCGGAGAGTCTTGGCGAAATGGCGGTCAAGCGGTAACGTATCGCTTTACCGTGCCAGAAACGGGTTATTATCACGTGTCCTTCAAATACCGGCAATACATCATCAAGGACTTACCCGCCTTCCGTAAGATTAAGGTCAATGGTGACGTGCCGTTTGACCTTTTGGAGAGTTATGCATTCCCGTATACGATGTCATTTTTAAATCGGACGCTCGTCGATGAAAAGGGCGATCCCCTATCGCTTTTCTTTGAAGAAGGCGAACATACGATTACGCTCGAAGCGGTCAACTATCCTTACCGAAAAACGATCGAAACCATCCGATTCGCGATGGCCGAAATCCAGTCTCTCGCGCTGCGAATCAAACGATATACGAGCGGAGGAACCGATCGTTATCGGGATTGGGATATTGAAACGTACTTTCCTGATGCAGAATCCGATATCAAGCATTTGGCGACCTTATTGGAAGAGACCTATGATGATTTGCTTACGCTCTCTGATGTCGATTCACCATCGGAGATCGGAAATCTTAAAGTCGCCGCTTCGCGCCTGGAAAAAATCGCTGAAAACATCAATCAGTTGCCAGCCAAAATGGTTCAGTTTTCGGATGGTGATTCTTCGGTTAACCATATTCTCGGGCAACTCATGCAAAATTTGATGCGTTCGAACCTTGAACTGGAACGAACGGTTATCCACGGAACAAAGGATATCGACAAGCCCTATGCGAACATCTTTGTCCGCCTGATCGAAAGCAGTAAAAGGCTCGTCCTCTCGTTTATTAACAACCCCTACAGTACAACCAAACGGAGCGACAACGAGCTCATGGTATGGGTCAATCATCCCCGACAATACATCGAGATCATGCAAACACTGATCGATCAGAAATATCCGGGTATGGACGTAACGCTTTCACAGATGCCCGATCAGAACAAGCTCATTCTCGCCAATACGAGCGGGCAAGCACCCGATATCGCCATCGGTGTCGACCATTGGATTCCCTATGAATTCGCCATTCGTGAGGCTTCGCTCGATTTGCGACAGTTTTCCGGTTACGAAGACCTCGTGCAAAACTTTACCAAAGGGGCGATCATACCTTTCGTGTTCGAAGAAGGTGTTTACGGATTACCGGGAACACAAAATTTCTGGGTCACGTTCTACCGTAAGGACATTCTTGAAAGTATTGGTATCACGGATATTCCCCAAACGTGGGAAGAAATTATCGCGATCTTGCCGCTGCTGCAAAGCTACGGTATGAACTATTACGTTCCCCTCGCCCAGTTCAGCGGTCTCAAACCGTTCGTGGCGACTTTGCCCTTCATCTATCAGTTCGGGGGCGATCTCTATACGGAAGACGGTATGCAAACCAACATTAACAGCGAAGAGACGCTGGAAGGTATTCGTCTGATGTCCGAACTCTTCACGCTCTACAATATGCCCAAATTCGTCGGAAATTTTTACAATCATTTCCGTTACGGCATGTTGCCAATTGGAATTAGCGACTTATCGACCTATGTTCTCTTGCAGACTGCGGCATCCGAACTCGACGGATTATGGGGTATGGATCTTCACCCAGGACATTATGATGAGGAAAAGGATGAGATCATTCGCTATTCCGCTGTCGGCAGTCAGTCCAATATGATTCTTAGTTCAACGGAATATCCGGAAGAATCGTTCGATTTTTTCAGTTGGTGGATGTCTACGGAAATACAGACCGAGTTCGCCTTTCTCATTCAAAGTACGTATGGCCAACAATACTTTTGGAACTCAGCGAACGTAAGTGCCTTTGCGCAGTCACCGATGCCAACCGAGTACAAAGACGTCATTCTCGAACTGTGGGAATACGGCATCGAAGCCTCGCGTATCCCAGGCAATTACATGGTCGAACGCGAGATCAGCAACGCCTGGACGAAAATCGTCTTTGAAGGCGTCAACCCGCGGCAAGCACTCGATGAGGCGGTACGTATCTCGAACCGCGAGATCCTTTACAAAATGGGTGAGTTTGGCTATACGAAAGATGGCGTCGTCATAAAACCTTATACCGTTCCAAGTATCTATAACATCGACGATTGGTTGACGGAGGTTCATAATGATTAGACGCATGAATCGTCCGGCCTGGTTCATCCTGCCCTATTGGACCTTGTTTGCCGTTTTTGTAATCATACCGGTGCTCGCAGCCGTCTTCCTCTCATTCACGTATTTTAACGCGATCCAGATGCCTCGTTTCATCGGTATAACGAACTATATCGAGCTCATCACAATGGACACGGTCTTCATGCAATATGTCCTGTCGAATACGCTCAGGTTCGCCTTGATCGTTGGACCTGTTGGTTATCTCGCCGCTTTCTTTTTGGCGTGGATGCTCGCACAGATCTCACCCAAACCGCGAACCGTTCTTGCCATCATTCTCTATTCGCCATCGTTGACGATGGGGGTCGCTATGGCATCGATGTGGCGAATTATTTTTTCGGATGACGCCCAGGGCTACTTAAACAGTCTATTGATGAACTGGGGTATTATTCTCGAACCGATTCAGTTCTTGCAGTCGCCGCAATACTTGATGACGATCATGATTATCGTCTCGCTCTGGAGCAGCATGGGTGTCGGGTTTTTGGCTATGCTTGCTGGTGTATTGAATATCGATCAGACCCTTTACGAAGCGGCTTATGTTGACGGTATCCGAAATCGAGCACAGGAAATCTTCTATATTACAATCCCTTCGATGAAACCGCAGATGCTCTTCGGTGCCGTCATGGCAGTCGTAACGACATTCCAAGCAGGGATGATCGGTGTGCAGTTATCGGGGTCGAATCCGACGCCACAATATGCCGGTCAGTTAATCGTCAACCACATCGAGGACTTCGGTTTTATTCGCTATATGATGGGCTACGCGGCGACGATCAGCGTCGTGCTACTCTTGCTGGTCTATTTCATATCGAAGGTAACCTGGAGCATTCTTGGGGAGAGGGAGTGATCCGATGAAAAAGAAATCCTCATTCGAAGGAACAAAAATCAATCCCAAGCGTTTTCACCGCAGCCAACTCAAGTTCTACGCTTTTCTTATACCGTTTTCGACCTTGATGTTGTTGCCGATACTCTTTATTTTCAATCATGCTTTCAAACCGCAAAGCGAACTGTTCGCCTATCCACCTCGTTTCTTCGTTCGGCGTCCGACGTTCGACAATTTCATGGAACTCTCACGCTTGACGGGATCGTCTGGAGTGCCTTTTTCCCGCTATCTCGTCAACAGTCTTTTTGTCACTGGTCTTGGCGTATTTCTAGCAATCATGATCACGTCTTTGTCCGCCTACGGGCTTTCCAAACTTAAGTTTAAGGGTAAGAAGTTTCTTTTCGAACTCAATACGCTCGCACTGATGTTCGTGCCGATCGCCGTTTTGATCCCGCGCTACCTGATCATCGCCCAAAGTGGGCTAATCGATACGTACATGGCTCATATTCTTCCGATTGTCGTGATGCCGGTTGCCATGTTTTTGATCAAGCAGTTCATCGACCAAACACCGAATGAACTCATCGAATCCGCGAAAATTGATGGAGCCTCAGAAATGGAAATCTTCCTAAAAATCATCTTTCCGATCATACTTCCGGCTGTTGCCACAGTGGGGATTCTTTCCTTTCAGGCGATCTGGAACGATACGACGACTTCGGTTTTGTATATCAATGATGAAAGCAAGCGCACGCTTGCCTTCTACATGATGAGTCTTACGTCCCTACAGGGAAATCGTGTTGCCGGTCAAGGGATGGCGGCAGCGGCGAGTCTGATCATGTTCGTACCGAATCTCCTCTTGTTCATCATCCTGCAAAGCAAGGTCATGAACACGATGGCTCACTCGGGAATCAAATGATGAAAAAGACGCTGACGTTACTCATTCTTCTGTGTCTGGCGCTGATTCCATCCCTTACACTCAGCGCGAACGGTCTTCCCTACCGGACGTTTACCTACAGTCAGGCCAACGACCGTTTCGTCTATACGCAGGATGCCTATCTGCCACTTTCGGTTTCCTATGATCTCGCGGGTATGACATTGAATGAACCGGAAGATATCACGATCGATCGTAATGACAATGTCTATATCGCCGATCGCGGGAATAGCCGTGTCATCAAGTACAGCCTTGATGATAACGACGTGACGATCATCGGCGAAGGCGTTTTAAATGAACCGACCGGTATTCACGTCGGTATCGACCAAGCCGTCTATATCGCCGATTTCGCGAACAAGGAAGGGTATAAGTTCGTTCTTGAAGATGACGACTACGTCCTGAGAACGACCTATCAAAAACCGATTGGAACACCGTATTTTACCGAGAACGACCCCTTCGAACCGACCAAGATCGTAACCGATCAAGGGAACAACGTCTATCTGCTCTTGGCCGGCAACATCAACGGCATGGCCGAATACGAGAACAGTGGCCAGTTCTTCGGCTTCTTCGGTGGAAACCGAATTCCGAGCACCTGGGACAACATCTTGAAATATATCCTCTTCGATGAGACGCAAAGACGGAATTGGTTCCAGATGATCCCGAAACCGGTACATAATGTCGCTGTCGATCGTGACGGTCTTATTCTGACAACGACGAAAGGCGATATGGGCTATCTCAAACTGAATATCGCGAATTTCGTTTATAGCAGTTCCGTATGGGGCTATGACGATATCGAGGACCTTTTCGTCGGACCGTTTAACACCATCTTCACGGCCAATCGCGACGGCTACATTACGGAATACGGACCCGACGGCTCGGTGCTCTTCGTTTTCAGTGGACCCGATCAAAACAAGCAAAAAGGACTTTTCGCATCCCCCTCCGGCATCGCCGTGGATTCAAAGAGCAACATCTATGTCATCGACAAGCAGACGCATGCGCTCCAAGTGTTCATACCGACCGAATTCGCTGACCTTGTCCATCATGCGATCGCGCTCTATCAGGACGGAAAATATAAGGAATCCCTTCAGCCCTGGCAAGAAGTTCTCAAGATGAACAGCCTGTTCGACCTGGCCAATAAGGGGATCGGTGATGCTTATTTCGCGGAAGAGGCATACGAACAAGCGATGGAATACTATTTGGTCGCACGCGACTCGGACGGCTATTCGGATGCTTTTTGGGAAGTGCGAAACGCCTATCTTCTCGGAAGCGGCGGGATGCTCGTTACCGTCTTGTTATCGTTATTCGTTCTTTATGTCGTCAATAAGTTTACCCATTTCATGAGCTATGTCATCAAGCCCATCGATAAACTCAAAGCCCGTCTTCGAGATTATCGACTGTACCGAGAACTCGTATATCCCTTCTATATCTTCAAACATCCCGGTGACGGTTATTACGGCATCAAGCGTGAGAATAAGAGCTCGGGACTTTCCGCTACGATCTATCTTTTCCTGTTTTTCCTAGCCTATCTACTCTTCATTTTCCAGGCGAGTTTCCTTTTCAATCCGGTTGTTTCGACCGAAATCAACCTCTTTCAACAGGTCATGGGAATCTTTCTTCCGTTCTTCCTGTTCGTCGTCGCGAACTATCTTGTATGCAGCATCCGTGACGGTGAAGGGCGCTTGAAAGACGTCTATCATGCCTCGGCTTACACGTTGTTGCCGATGATCATCGTGTTGCCGCTCGCCACGATAATCTCTAACGGTCTAACGTATAACGAAGCCTTCATTTTTCAAACGATCATGTCGATCGGCATTTTCGTTACCGTAATCTATGTCATCATCATGGTCAAAGAGATTCACTTTTACGACATGAAACCGACCATTTGGAATCTGCTGATCACGATTTTCACGGGACTCATGATCCTTGCTGTCGTCATCATCGTCTATCTATTGTTAAACGAAGTCTATACGCTCGTATCGGACGTCATAAGGGAGTTGATTCTTCGTGGCTAAAACAATGAAGTATGTCGTTTTGATCGTACTCGCGATCGCGTTGACCTCTTTCGTCTATGCGGCCTCTGTGCCGCGTGATATGGCGTTCGAGCAAGCGATCGGAAATTTTTCATACATCAATGACCGGCTGCTCGAGAGTTCGCGTTATACGCAACCGGAGACGATCGATTCAACGCGTCTTGACACGTACGAAAACGAGTATACGCTCGATTATAGTGATGATGAGCTTGCAACAATGGGTTTCGAAGAAATGTTTCAGTCCGATCATTTACGCGTCTATTTCGAAAAGGATTCCTTTTCACTCATGATACGAAATAAGGATACGAATTATCTTTGGTCGTCACGAGCGGAATTTCAAGGGAATACGGGCATCATCCGCGACAACGCCTTCAACCGTAATCTCATGAATTCCGGACTATGGATCGAATACGGGCTCACACAAAAAATCGCTTCGAGTACGATCGAAACCGTTTCGCTCTATTCCATGGCCGAGGTCGAGTACGAATATTTCGGTGATATATCCGAAAATCAAGACGATCCGACCGTTCCCTACCTCGTCAAATCCTATGACTATGATCGCGTTGAGGTCGATATCAAAGATCGCATGAGTCAAGCGTTCACGGCCGAGGTTTCCGTCTATGAACTCGACCTTTCATTCGAAGTCGAGGTCGCCCTTGTTGGTCATGAGATCGAGATCTATGTGCCGACCGAGAGAATCGTAGAAAACAGTGAAAGATATGCCTTGTTAGCGATTCACGTTTTTCCATATCTCGGGTCTGCCCTAGAGGATCGCATCCCGGGATACGTTGTCATTCCCGATGGGGTTGGCGCACTCGTACGGATGAACGCCTATCACGATACCTATTTTCAGGCGCGTTTCTATGGAAGTGATCTTGGTTATAATCGGCATACTCTGCCCCATCTTTCGGTACCGATCTTTGGTATGATCCACAGGTCCGGTGAAAATGGCTTTTACGCACATGTGAAAGAAGGTGCGGAAGTCAGTCAGCTGATCGCGAACTTCTGGGGAAGCAATACGCGCTACAACAGAATAACGAGTAGGTTCAGCGTACGACAGATCTATCGTAACGTCATTAATCGTGCCGGCGACGGATATGAAACGGTATCGAAGACGATTACGACGTCGAACTACCGAATCGCCTATCGGTTTTTAAGTGACGATGAGGCGGACTATGTTGGCATCGCCAAGGACTATCGTGACCATTTGATCGAAAATGGTATTCTCGATCAAAAAGAGAAAGCAAAGGATGAACGCATCCCGATTCAGTTGAGTTATATCATGTCCGATCGCGAACCCTCGTTTTTTGGAACGTCTCTCGTTCACATGACATCGCCAGACGATGTGATCAAGAGTTACGAGTCTTTCAGCAAAGAAGGTTTAACGAACCAACAAATCGTTCTCCATGGTTGGAGCAAGGACGGTTTCGTCTACCGGGAACCCTATCGTTTCAAATGGGTCGACGGAAAAAATATGGATGAACTCATCGAAACGATCACCGCCGATGCGAACGACATCTATTTGCACAACGAGTATGTCGTATCGAGTGAGCTCTCCAGACGTATTTCCTATAATCGCGATGTCGCTAGAAATCTTTCTCGACTGAAGA
This sequence comes from uncultured Acholeplasmataceae bacterium, assembly GCA_964444805.1. Taxonomy (GTDB): domain Bacteria; phylum Bacillota_I; class Bacilli_A; order Acholeplasmatales; family Acholeplasmataceae; genus RECG01. The sequence goes on from CAYUIK010000075.1 coordinate 34,499, forward strand.
TGACGCGCTCAATCCGTCTGATCAATGGCGGACAACTCGACACGTATTACATCGCACCGGAAGAAAGTCTTAGACTCGCCCAGAGCGATGAAAAAGACGTGCGTGAAGCACAACTCTCCGGGATCATGATGATGCGTTTGGGTCATACGCTCTTCAGCCACTATGACGGTGGAATCGAGGAAAGAAATCAAGCGATTGAAATCTATCGTGAACTCGTCGCTACGTTTGATTCCGTCTTGCTCGACGTTCCTAACGACTACTTGTTCGATCAAATCGACGGATATTCTTCGATGCCGATTACCAACAGTCAGTACGACTACTATACGGACCTCGTGCCGATTTTACCGATCATACTGAAGGGCAGTTTGTCCTATTATACGCCCCATTTGAATTTTAACGCCCTTGGTGATGAGCGCTTGTTGATGATGGTCGACTTCGCCGTCAATCCGAGCTACATCCTGACGGAAGAACCGACCTATGCGATGCGTTTCACGCACGCGAGTGCCTATTACACGACGATGCGGGCGGAATACGAAGAGGAAATACTCGCTCACTACGATTATGTCAATAACGCCCTCAAGCACGTCATCGGTGCTTACGTGACCGGTCGCGAAGTCATCGAGACCGGACTCGTTGCCATTACATATAGCAACGACGTCACGATTCTCGTGAACTACAGTTATGAAGCCAAGACGATTCCCCGTTTTGACGAGATCGAAGTCGATGCACGCGATTACCGGGTGGTGTTACCATGAAAAGAATCATCGAGCGAATTAAAGCTTTTTTGGCGTCGATCAGCGCTCGGATCGGGAATTTCTGGCGCCGGGTCATCGCATTCTCCGATGCGCGCATCGATCCTTTGATCGGTCGCGTCAAGCACGTTTTGACCCATAATTTCATCATCCGAATCGAAGGGCTCACGCTCATTTTGTTGGGAAAGATGCGAATCGCGATTACGCGTAAGCGACGCGATGCTTTTCATGGCTACCTGTTCATCATGCTTTGGCTCGTTGGTTTTCTCGTGTTCACGCTCTATCCGATGTTCTACTCGTTCTATCTGAGCTTGAATGAAGCTTATTACAGTCTTGAAACGGGTGTCGTGACGACATTCATCGGTGTTGAAAATTATCTCAATATTGCGCGGAGTCAAGTGCTCTTACCGTTGTTTTCGACCTATCTTGGCAAAATGGTTCTCTCCGTTCCATTGATCATCGTTTTCTCGATCATGATCGCCATGTTGATCAACCAGCCCATACGACTGAAAGGTTTTTGGCGCACGGTATTTTTCTTACCCGTAATCATATCGACCGGACCGGTAATCGGCGAACTTGCCAATCAGGACGCGACATCTTTGCCTTCCTTGCAGGATAGTAACGTCCTCTCGTTCATCGGCGATAATCTCGGTGACTGGATCGCCAATCCGCTCGAAGCGTTACTGACTTCGATGCTCTTGATTTTGTGGTATGCTGGCATTCCGATCTTGATCTTTTTGGCAGGCTTAAAAAAGATTGATCCCGCGATCTACGAAGCGGCATCGATCGATGGCGCTTCACCTTGGGACCGTTTCTGGAAAATTACTTTACCTTCGGTCAAACCGCTCATTTCCGTCAGCATCATCTATATCGTCGTCACGATGTCGCTCTTTGTTGAACCGGAAGGCATTCTCGATCGTGCCCGTACGCACATGTTGGTCGGGGCACCGGATGATAATCTCTGGCACGGATATGGCTATGCCGCCGCAATCGCCTGGGTATATTTCTTTTTGATGGTCGTTATCATGTCCATATTCGCTGGCATCATGGCATACCGAAGAAGGGAGCGATGAATATGAACAAGAACGTGACCCTAACGCGTTTCAAACAGCGGACGAGACGCCTCTTGCTCGGTATGAACGGAAGCGACGGACTCATCTATCGAATACTCGTCTATACGCTTTTGATCAGTTTCAGCTACATCTATCTCTATCCCTTCCTTTTCATGTTCGTCAACAGTTTCATGACCGTCGATGACCTCATCAATCCGGGAATCAAGTGGATTCCGACGACGCTCGAGTTTTCGAACTACACGAAAACAATGGAAGTCTTGGAGTTTCCCGGATCGATTATCGAGACGGTAAGCTACGTTCTCAAAGTCAGCTTGTCGGCGACATTGTCGGCGGCGATCGTCGGTTACGGGTTCGCACGATACGAGTTTCCTTTTAAACGCCTCTTGTTCGCTCTCATGCTCGCGACGTTCATCTTACCGTCGCAGGTAACCATGGTCGCGCTGATGCTCATCTATCGTAATCTCGGTCTGATGAGCAGTCAGGCGGCGATGGTTCTCCCCGCGATTCTCGGACAAGGTATTAATGCGGCGATCTACATTCTTATTTTCTACCAGTTTTTCAAGACGATTCCTGTTGTTCTAATGGAATCGGCGGAAGTCGATGGTGCATCGCCATTCAAGATCTTCACGCGTATCGCCATACCACTCGCGATTCCATCGTTCATCATCGTCTTTCTGTTTAGTTTCGTGTGGTATTGGAATGAAACGTTTACAACAGCGCTCTATGTGGGTGGCAGAATCACGATGCCGCTCAAACTCGTTGCCTTCAGGAACAGCTATGAAACGCTATTCCCACCGGGAACGCCCGGTGCAGAACTTAACGAAGCCATTCTTCTTGCCGGAAACATGATCGCTATACTACCGCTTCTCATCATATATTTCATCGCCCAGCGCTATTTCACCGAAAGCATCGATCGGACCGGCATTACGGGCGAATAGGAGGATTTCAAATGAAGAAAACGATGATCTTGCTGATCATGTGTGCACTATTCACACTACAAGCTTGCAAGGATGAAAACAAGGATGTTCCCAATGGTCTTCGACCGATTCAAGCCGTCAACGACTGCGATGTTCCCACGCTTAAAGATGGTTGGGTATGCGTCTGGGCAGACGAGTTCGCCGGTGAAACGGTCGATGAAGACAAGTGGACCTTCGAAATCGATGGTCAGGGCGGTGGAAACAATGAGCTGCAATACTACCGCAAGGAAAATGCCACGATCGTCGACGGTAAACTCGTCATAACGGCGCGCAAGGAAGCATACGGCGGACGTGACTATACGTCCGCACGACTGGTTACGCGATACAAGGGCGATTGGCGCTACGCCAGAATCGTCGTTTCCGCCAAACTGCCGAGTGGAAGAGGGACATGGCCGGCAATCTGGATGTTGCCGACGATGAACGTCTACGGCAACTGGCCGAACAGTGGAGAACTCGATATCATGGAATATGTCGGATATGAGCCCGATGTCGTACATACGACGATCCATACCCGTAAGTTCAACCACACGTTAGGTACACAGATCGGAACGTCGATGGAACTTTCTGGTGTCGAATCGAACTTCTATGAATACGAAGCGATTTGGAAACCGGGGAATATCAAAACGTATGCCGATGGAGAGCAATACGGTGAATTTAGCTATCAACCCGCTTTCAATCAGGACGTGGACTATGACGCGGCATTTCCCTTCGATCAGTTGCAGTTTTTGATTTTGAATCTTGCGATCGGTGGAAACTGGGGTGGCGTAGAAGGCGTTGATGATTCGATCTTTCCGACCTCGTTTGAAATCGACTATGTCCGAATCTATCAGCTCGACTATGCGACGCTTGACAAAGAAGCGCCCTCGATACCGGAGAACATATCGATTGCCAAAGATCTTCCGAATAGCATTTTTTGGTCCGCCTCGGATGATGACGTCGGTGTCGAACGCTATGCGATCTATGTCGACGGTGCGTTTAAGACGTATAGTGATCTCAATCAAATAAGGTTGAGCGGCTTGGAAACAGGACGAACCTATGGCATTCAAATCGAAGCTGAAGACTTCGTGGGACGTACATCCGGCTTGAGCGATACGTTCAGTTTTACCTATCGATAGATTGGATAAGGGCTAAGAAGGTGGCGCTTTCGTCACCTTTTTTTTCGTTTTTTTAATCGTATTCCGGCTTTCGTTATATAATGGATACCATGAGGAGGCTGAACACGATGGAAAAGACGGTATATGAACGCATCGCGGATCTCGAAACAGGATGCATGAGTTCTGTCGAGCTCGTCGATTTTTATCTAAAGAGAATTGCGCGTTATGATGGATATCTTAAGAGCATTTCCGAGATCGATCCTCGGGCAAGAGCGATTGCGCAAGAACTCGATGAAGAGCGAAAGACCAGCGGACCTCGTTCCTCTTTGCACGGTATTCCGATCCTGATCAAGGATAACATTCAGACGACCGACGGATTGCACACGACCGCGAGTTCGCTTGCCTTGGCGGATTTTAAAGCTCCCTATGAGGCAACGATCATCAAGCGTTTGCGGGAGGCGGGGGCGATCATTCTTGGGAAAACGAATCTGTCCGAGTTCGCCTATTTTATGAGCTATGATGATATGCCTTCCGGTTACGGATCGAAAAGCGGACAGGTCATGAGTCCCTATCATCCTGCGATCGATCCGCTCGGATCTTCGACGGGGTCGGCGGTCGCGGTTGCTGCTGATCTGATCTCACTTGCGATCGGCACAGAGACCAATGGATCTTTAATGGCGCCAGCCTATCAGAACCAGATCGTTTCAATTAAGCCGACACTCGGGCTCGTTTCTAGGTATGGAATCATTCCGGTCTCGAGCAAACAAGATACGGCCGGACCGATGGCGAAAAACGTTCGTGACGCCGCGCTTCTCCTTGATTATATGGTCGGACCGGATACTCATGACGAGATGACGTTAAAAGCTTTGTCGAAGCGGTGTTACCGAGTCCAAGATCGTCCCCTTGAAGGGTTGCGGGTCGGCGTGCTTGAAATGGCGAACCATGACTACGATCAAGACGAACGACAGATTCTAGATGAAGCGAAAAGCGTCTTGGAAAGCGAAGGTATCGTCGTCGATATCATACCATTCAAGCAACAATCCATACCCAATCATCAGACGCTCATACATGAGTTCAAACATGATCTCAATCACTATCTAAAATCGATCAAGGGATATTCGAAAATGACTTCACTAAGAGATATCATTGCATTCAATAAAGAGGACCCAGAGCGTCGCTTACGCTATGGTCAAAGCATTTTCGAGGAGGCTGAAGCGACGAAAGGCGACCTAACCGATCCCTTCTATCTCATGAAAAGAGAGCGCTTCTTGAAAGAAGCGAACCGGTTCGAGAACATCATGAAAAAACGAGGTCTTTCCGCTTTATTGCACACGTCGTGGACCTCGCATGCTCCCGTTGCCGGTAACCCTTCGATCGTCGTTCCGGCGAAACCGCTCAACGATCAAAAGCCTCGAGCACTCGTTTTTTTCGGCCGACGTTTTGAGGATGATGTGCTGATCGAGATCGCGCACGCATATGAGTCGAGAACCAAACATCGGATACCACCAAAATTAAGCGATGCGAAAGGGACAGGATGACCCGACATTGTTTTCGATACGTATTGTGGTATACTCGAAGTGAACGGAAGTGAAGGTATGAAAAAGTGGAAACTGCTTAGTTTTAACGTACGCCTAGATCTTGAATCGGATGGCGAGAACCGATGGCTGAACCGAAAAGCGCGAGTCATTGATTTTTTAAACAAGCAGAAGTGTGAGATTATCGGCTTTCAGGAAGTCACACCAAAAATATATGAAGAGATCAAAGAAGGCCTGCCGGAATACGGACATGTCGGCACGTTCCGTTACTATCTTGACGAGGCGACACCGATTTTCTATATGAAAAAACACGTGAATCTGATCGAATCGGATACGTTTTGGCTCAGTGATACGCCAAACGAGATCTCGAAGTATGAGAACAGTTTCTTCTACAGAATCGCAACCTACGCCGTCTTCGAAACGCAATCGGATCTGCTGATTTACGTCAATACCCATCTTGACTATCATTCCGATGATTTGTCCTTTAAACAGCTCAACGTCTTGTTGAAAAAGATTGAAGGCATTCGAAAAAGATATCATGATGCAAGAGTCGTCATCGGTGGTGATTTCAACCAAGTTCCGGGGACACGCACGATCGATCTCGCAGGAACAAAGTATCGACCGACTTATGAACAAGAGGGTGCAACCTATCATGGGTTTGGATCGTGTCAACCCGGATTGATGCTCGACTATTTTTTCATCATTGGGATTGAAAGACACAAATTCAGAATTATCGAAGAAAAACACTATCTTTCCGATCACCATCCGATCGAACTAACCATTAGAAAATGAAAACGGCCACTAAGAGTGGCCGTCATGGCATAAATGCCTCGATATAAAAAAATGGTACCCCCTATCCGGATCGAACGGATGACCCACTGATTAAGAGTCAGTTGCTCTGCCAGCTGAGCTAAGGGGGCGTTTTGTTTCGCAATTTTTATTATAGCACATCCAATCGATATTGCAAGGACTATCAGCAAAAAAATGAAAAGTAAACCCGTTGTTCTACACATTTGACAACCAAGGACGCCTATTCCTGTGTTATAATGAATAGGAGTTTTCATGCCTAAGAAAGATACTAAGATCACTTTGGATTGACGTATGAACTCGTGTTTTTTCATTTCTTTAGCATCTTTTTTCGAAAGGATATCCTATGATCATTGAATCGTTATATTTTGCCGCATTGGCTGCAGTCCTTTTTTTCATCTATCTCAAAGTTTCGATTGCCAAGAGAAAAAAACAACTCGTTTTAGAGACCCTTGACGTGCTTTCTCATTACGGAAACGTTGAACGATCGGCTGAATCGATTCGTTTTACGACCAAACGAGCATGTTACGACGTGACCTTCTTTCATGTACCGCACGGTGCCGAACTCACCGTCAACAGTAAAACCGTTTGGGAGATCGAGCAATACGGACGCTCGAAATTGATCAAACAAGACCTGACGGGAGAACAGAAACGCGTGATCATTCTTTATCCTGCCGACACCAGGCCCAAGCGCTATATCAATGAAAACGAGATGGTCTTCGTCCGATCCGACGAACCGTTCTACAACACGTATTTGGTCAATCGAAACGAACTGGAAACCGTGCTGAAGAAAGACATCTTTTAGTGATCGCTCTTACGCATCGAAAGGAATGATTTTTACATGACGAAAAGGAATACCACGCTCCGACTGGTCGGACGCGATACCGGCATATGTCCGATGATGATCGGCGGTATAATGAAATGAGCGTACTCGATGTTGCGGACATCACGTTCAACTATGGTGATGAGGAACTTTACAACAGGGCATCCATGCGACTCTTCGAAGGCGAACATGCCGTTTTAGTCGGCGCGAACGGCACAGGCAAAACGACGCTTCTAAAATTGCTCGAACAATCGATCAAACCGGATACGGGAACGATCAAGTGGCACCCGCACAAGCAGATCGGTTATCTGGATCAGTACGCCTCGATCGACGAAAAACGACGTGTCAAGGAATACCTTTATACTGTTTTTTTACCGTTATTCGAGAAAGAAGAGAACATGATTTCACTCTACGAACAGGCCGCGCATCTCGAAGTGAAAGAACAGGAAAAAGTGCTTATGCGAGCGGCAGCGCTCAGCGAAGAACTGCTCGAATCGGATTTTTACGGTCTCAAGTCGAAAATCGGGAACATCATTCACGGACTTGGGCTTGATATGTCTCATCTCGAACTACCGATCGGCAAGCTTTCCGGTGGCATGCGCGCGAAGATCATACTCGGAAAGCTCCTTTTAGAGGAAGCTGATGTTTTGCTATTGGACGAACCGACGAACTTTCTTGATATCAAGCACATCGACTGGCTGACCAAGTTTTTGAACAGCTACAAGAAAGCCTTTATCGTCGTTTCCCACCACGAAACGTTCATTCGCGCGATTGCGAGAACCGTGTTCGCGCTCGAACACGGCAAGATCGTTCGCTATAAGGGTGACTACGATTTCTATCTTCAAGAACGTGAGCTTCGCTATGAACAACACGAAAAAGCCTATTTGTCCCAAAAGAAAATGATCGATGAAACGACGGATTTCATCAAGAAAAATCTTGTACGGGCTTCGACGACGAAACGGGCGAAAAGTCGGCGAAAAATGCTCGAAAAGATCGTCCGACTCGTACCACCCCAAAAAGATCGGACCTATCGGTTTTTCTTTCCGATGGGTCATTCGACCGGTCGTGACGTCTTTTTGGCCAATGCTTTGGAAATCGGGTATGAGGAGCCACTCGTTGACCCCTTGGATATCGTCATCCGAAAAGAAGAAAAAGTGGTGATCACCGGGAAAAATGGGATCGGGAAATCGACGTTCATCAAAACCATCATGGGTATAACCGAAGCGCTCGCGGGTACGTATCAGTGGATCGATACGGCCGAAATCGCCTATTTCGAACAGGAGTCGCACTTACCGGACGAACGAACGCCGTTCGAAGTCGTACACTATGCCTATCCACATTTCACGAAAAGGGAAGTCATGTCACTTCTCGGCAATCACGGGATCGATTATGATATGGCGACACGAGCGATCCGGACGCTTTCCGGTGGTGAGAAGACGAAGATCCGGTTGGCGTTGTTGCGTCATCAGAAGGGCAATGTCCTGATTCTTGATGAGCCGACCAATCACTTAGATGTCGAAGCGAGAGAAGCGCTTAAGCGCGCGCTCATCGATTATTCCGGAACCCTTTTGCTCGTGTCACACGACGAGGAGTTCTATCGTTCGATCTGCGACTACGCGATCAGTTTCGAGGAGGTATCCTGATGGACTTCAAAAACTATGAAAAACGTCTAACGGACATACGACGGGATTTGCATCGAATACCGGAGATCGGATTCGATCTTTTTAAGACGCACGCCTATGTCAAGCTTGCCTTAGAAAGCATGGGTTATGCAACGCGCGTGACCGCCCGGACCGGTTTGATCGCCAAAAAAGAAGGGAAGACCACAGAAGCGATCGCCTTTCGCTCGGATATGGACGCCTTGAGCGTTACAGAAAGGACAGGGGCCTCGTTCGCATCCGAACACGAAGGGAAGATGCATGCCTGCGGTCATGATGGACATATGGCGATTCTTTTGAACTTCGCGCATTACGTTTCGACCAAAAAGAACTTGGAAAAAACGATCGTATTCATCTTTCAACCGGCAGAAGAAGGTCCGGGAGGTGCGAAGGTCATCATCGAAGAAGGCATGCTTGAAACCTATCACGTCCAAAAAATCGTTGGATTCCACGTCAATCCTGCACTACCGGAAGGTGTCATCGGCATTAAGGACGGCCCGATGATGGCCAGAAACGGCGAGTTCACGATCACCATTCAAGGCAAAAGCGCGCATGCCGCGAAACCTCATGAAGGAAAGGACGCGATTCTCGTCGCATCGAGTCTTGTTTCGGCCTATCAATCCATTGTCAGCCGAACGGTCGACCCGCTTTCCACGGCGGTTCTGACTGTAGGGACCGTTCACGGGGGCGAAGCCCGCAACATCATCGCGCAAACAGTCGTCATGACGGGGACGATCCGGGCCTTCGACGACGGACTCTATCATGAGATCAAGGAAAGAATCAAGGGGATCAATCGTGCCCATGAAATCGCTTATGATGTCGATATAACAACGGAAATACTCGATTATTATCCGCCCGTCATCAATGATAAAGAACTCTATGAAACCGTATCAGACCTTCTTTCCGATGCGGAGCGCCATATCCTGGAACCGATGATGTACGCTGAGGATTTCGCTTTCTATCAGCGTAAGATCCCGGGACTTTTCATGATGATCGGAACACGTAACGAAAAACTCGGATTCGTTCATCCGCTTCACAGCTGTTACTTCAATTTCAGAGCCTCGGTACTGACAAAAGCCCTGTCGGTCTATGATCGGATCTGTCTGGCTGAAGGCGTCTATTGTTCTTGACAAAAAAACGTTTGTGATAACATTGATAAGAAGCAAAGACGACGAAACGAAAAAAGACTTTGTTTTAAAGGATGTTCGGGTCTCGCACCGGGCGAGAACGGACTTGAGGTAACTCGAATAGGAGTTGGTCGTATGAAAAAAATCACGTTTTTGTCTATCTTGGTTCTGCTGATTCTCTTCACCGGGTGCGGTCGCGACGTATCAGAGGAGGATTTTTTCAAGGATGCGACATTCGACACCAAACTGATCGATGTCGAGTTCAGGGACAGTGAAAGTCATGAAGCGTTCGTATCGACCTATGATGATTCGGATTTCGATGTCGTCTCATTCTCGGCGTTGGAAGGTGCGATCAACAATCATGAGCATTACCGACCTTCAGAAGAGTTGGATCTGCCGTTCGATCAAAAGAACGGAACATACGTCTTGATACCGATCTACCACAACTGGCTCATCGACGATGTGAATGTGGAATACGGATATGAATCGGGTCGGCTGATCATCCGGGTGTCTGAGGACATATCGAACTTCCCCATGAGTTCGATCAATTTATTCGTAGTCTCGATCGAATCGTCCTATGCTTTCGAGGTGGATGTCCAAAGGTCGTAAGTTCACGCATGCAAACTTGAATACTGCGAGCCAACAAAAAAACGTGCGTCCCCTTGACAGGGCGCACCTTTTTATGTATAATGATATTAACGTTAATGTAAAACGCTTTCACGAGGTGCAATGTGACAAAAAAGAGAGTTTTGCTCAAAGATATCGCCGAGCGTTCCGGTCTAACGATCAACACGGTTTCTAGAGCTCTCAAAGACAAAAACGACATCTCCGTGACCACGCGCAAGGAGATACAGAGACTCGCCGTTGAGATGGGATACGTACCGGATTCGATCGCGAGCAGTTTGCGGAGCGGCTACACCAAGACGATCGGAATCGTGTTCGACAACATCGCGAACCCCTATTTCACGATCATGACCGAACTGATCTATGAAGAGCTGATTCGTGATGGCTATGACATGATGATTTTCACTTCTTCCGGCGAAAGAGCTCAATTCGATACGATGAGTTTCAACAAGATGGTGTCAAGGCGTATCGACGGGATCATCACGTTTTTAAAACCGACGACGGACGTCGTCGAACTGGCCAGACAAAATCGCATACCGCTCGTTATTCTCGGTCGAGAGGGCGACGACATCGGTGTCGACTCCGTATACACCGATGATTATCTCGGTGGCTATCGAATCGGTGAACATCTTTCTCAACAAGGCCATAAAAAGATCGGTTACATCGGTGCGCCAAGAGACATCCTTTGTTCGCTTAAACGACACGAAGGGATGAGCGATTACCTGCGAAAAAACGCCGACGATAAAACGATGGTCGAAGCGATCTATCTCGAACACGGAAACCTCGCACTTGAAGAACCGATCGAGCGACTGTTAACGCAAGGCGTTACGGCAATCTTCTGTTTTAACGACACCATGGCTTATGAGGCGATCAGCATCCTCAACCGGTCGGGCTACGATGTCCCAAGGGATATCGCCATCGTCGGTTATGACAATATCGAAGGACGTTTGCACATACCGGTTCATCTTACAACGATCGATACCAATAAGAAGGAACTGACTAGACGTGCCATTCACATGCTCATGCGTCGTATCGATGATTTCGACGCACCCATGATGAAGCGCGTCAACGAAGCGAAGCTGATTGTCCGAAAAACCGGCTAAAAACAGGTAAAGAAAAGCATTCTTTACCTTGAATCACCTAACATTAACGATAATGTATTGCCATGGATCAATCCATGAAAAAATAAGAAGGAGAAAAATATCATGAAAAAAGTATTTTATCTGTTGATCGTCGTTTTCCTCGGCATTACGTTTGCAGCCTGTGATGAAATCGAAGATGACGAAGATGGCGTCATCACTTGGACCGGTCTCGAGGATACCGTTGTCGTTCGCGGTGATGCCATCGATTTTCTTGAGGGCGTGACGGCGACCGATACGATCGACGGGGACATCACCGATCAGATCGAGATCGTCAGCGATGATGATTTCTCGACGCATCTAGCAGGCGGCTATACCGTGACCTATCAGGTTGAGAACTCGACAGGCGTCGTTTCCACGGAAACGAAATATTATGCCGTTCAAGTCGGACATAATGTCGCTAACGGCGACTTCTCACTTGGGGCATTTGGCTGGACGCTCGATGAACCCGGTGGGAAAGCCGATGTCGATTTTATAGACGGTCAGGCATCATTCACGATCGAAAATGCGGGTACATCCTGGTGGGGCATCCAGCTCTATCAGATGAACGTCGTCTTCGAAGCGAATCGGACTTATAAGACGACCGTCGTGGCGTCGAGCCCGGATGAACGCTCGATTTCACTTGGTTTCGAAGATCCCGATGACGGTTTCCGGATGTTGAATCCCGGCTTCATGCCGATGGCTTTGAACGCTGAAGAAACGACATACGACATGTATTTTACCGCGGATGAGAGCTATGGGAATGTCAAGGTCGTTCTCTATCTTGGCAGTCAACTCGAAAGCGATACGGTAACGGGTGAGCCGCACACGGTGCACGTACATGAAGTCAACATCGAACGCGTGATACGATCGACCGAAAACCAGTTCGAAGGAATCGAACCGGTCGATGTCTTGAGCGGAGCTCTTGACTTCGATCCACTCGAAGGCGTTACCTACAGTGATGAATCGTTTACCGGTACGATCGATGTGCTCGGTGATCTTCCTACGGAAGTACAAGTCGCTTCGACGTATTATCTGACATATCTTGTCGAACTCGATGACGGTTCTGTCGTCTATGACACGCGCCAGGTCTTCTATAGTCTTCCTAAGGATTTCGAATACCAGGCGATCAACGGTGGTTTTGAAAACGGATTCGTCGGTTGGACACAGGACGTCATTCAGACGGTTGGAACAGGTGAAGCGACATTCACGAACAACGGTGACGGTACGGTATCCGTTTTAGTCGAAGATGCCTCGGATGCTGCGTGGCACATACAGCTTCAACAGGCCAATTCGACGTTTAGAGCCGGTGAATCGTATGTCGTGCGGTTGATCATCAAAGCGGACCAGGATCGTACCGTCGACGTCGAAGTCGTTCATCCAGGCAGTGGATTCGCCCAGATCGCACCGACATTGGTTCAAGCGGAAGTGACGGACGAATGGCGCGAATATGAGATTCATTTTACGGCTGAAGAGAACTATGAAAATGGTAAAATAGGGTTGTTGCTGGGCAACACCGATGGTTTGCAGCCGGATGGCGTGACGTTTACGATCGATGAGTTCCAAGTCTATAAGTATGATCCGTTCAATGAATCGTTCATCGATATCCATGAACCGTGGGTGCTTGATAATATTACCGGTTCGATCAATGAAAACGACGAGATCGAAGTCGTGTTCGAAGAGGGTCAAGTCGGACCGGATCCATGGAACAACCAGCTCTATCAATCTTCGGGATCCGAACTCGTCGCCGGCCATACATACGAGGTCGAAGTTCGAATCAAGTCGTCGATCGCGCGTACGATCCGAGCTTGGATCGAAGACGTCAACAAGGGTTATGCGGCGATCGCCAACGGTGCTGAAACCGAACTCGTCCTCGAAGAGGATACGTACCAGATCCTAACGTATACGATCGAGATCACCGAAGACAACGCGACCACGAATGCGAAGTTCGTCGTGATGTTCGGAGACGGAGCGATTCAAGGACAGGCGCACACGGTTACGATCGATTATTTCAGAGTAACGGACATAACGAACGAATAGATGATACAAACGAGAGGTGATGTACAATGAAGAAGACAATCGGAATCGTCATCCTGACCTTACTCGGTTTCGTCCTTTTCGGATGCGAAGCGAACGATGATGACGACGAGGATGATCCCATTACCGAAAGCACGTATAAAAATCCCGTATGGGAGCCCATTTTAGCTGATCCGTCGGTCATACGTCATCAGGGCGTCTATTACGCCTTTGGCACACAGGATTACGGTCAGTGGGGCGAAGACGACTATGGCATCAAGTATGTCCCTATTCTCGAATCAAGCGATCTTGTGAACTGGCGGTATGCGGGGAGTGCCTTTACGATGGCAACACGACCAACCTGGGGAACACCCGGTGCGGGTATCTGGGCACCGGATATCGTTCGTCTGGATGAGACCTATTATCTTTATTATTCCCTGTCGACATGGGGAGATCCGAATCCTGGCATCGGCGTGGCCACGGCACCCCATCCGCTCGGGCCTTGGACCGATCACGGTGAGCTCTTACGGTCGCTTTCCATTGGCGTCAACAACTCGATCGATGCCAATGTCTTTGAAGCGGATGGCAAGGTATACATCATCTGGGGCAGTTTCCGGGGCATCTACGGCGTCGAACTAACAGCAGATGGACGCGCTCTCAAGGATGGTGATCACGCGGCTGAAAACAAGATTCTCATTGCCGGGCTCGACACGAGTCTAGGATGGAATGCGGCGACCTATGAGGCACCGTATGTCATCAAGAAAGATGATTTCTATTACCTCTTTCTCTCGAGCGGGAGTTGCTGTGAAGGACATAGCAGTAACTATCGGGTCAGCGTTGGGCGTGCTTCGAATCCGCTTGGGCCCTATGTCGACCACGAAGGTCGTGCGATGACGGATGCCTATCGCGGTTATCCCGTCGTGATCGGTAGCAGTTTTTTTGCCGGACCGGGACACAATTCCATCGCACGTGACGACGCGGGCGCATACTGGCTTCTCTATCACGCCTATGACACGAGCGATGATCCTTTTATGGGAAATTCGCCCCGAAGAAGTCTTTTGGTTGACCGTCTCGTTTGGAATGAAGACGGATGGCCGGCACTCCAAGGAACCATGCCATCGAATGGGGAACGACCCGTGCCGACAATCGATTAAAGAATAAACGTGGGGAGCCCTCGGGCTCCCCATCCCAATACAAGAAAGGAGGATTGCTCAATGCGCGTTTCGCATCGTATTGGGCAAACTACAGATGAAAAAACTATCGCTCAGTATGATCGTCCTGTTGCTCCTGCTCGCGCTTTTTGGCTGTCGTCGAGGATCGACGACTGATGACGATGACGATGATGATCCACAAGGAAGAATTACGCTCAAATATTGGAATTCACTGACAGGTGCGGACGGATCCGTTATGCGCCAACTCGTTAGTCAGTTCAATCAGGCTCACGACGGTGAAATCGAAGTGATCGAAACGTTTACCAATGAGGTCGACTATTACACCAACCTCAACTTGCTCGTACCGATGGGCAAGGGTCCGGATGTCGCGATCATGCACTCCTATCTCGTCCAGAGTTACGCCAATTCCGATATCCTCGTACCGATCGACGATTACATCGCGCTCGCGGGTGAGTCGATCCAATCGACGGATTATGTCGAGGACGTATTCAACGCACTCGATTTCGAAGACGAACTCTACGGTGTGCCACTCGATCTGCATGCCGTCGGCGTCTATTACAACAAAACCCTTCTCGAGGCGTATGACCTCGACGTACCGACGACTCGGGCCGAC
>CAYUIK010000076.1:0-2197 GCA_964444805.1 uncultured Acholeplasmataceae bacterium
CCCTTGCGCATCGTTTTTGCGGCATTTTTCTTCGGGTTCATGCGGACGATCGCCTCGTCCTATACGATCATACCCTTTTTGAACGACCTCGGACTCAAACGCGAGTTTTACAATATGATTCCCTATATTGCAACGATTGTTATCCTCGCTTTCTTCTCAAAGAAAAGTCGAGCTCCCAAAGCTGTCGGTCAGGTCTATGATCAGGGTCAGCGCTAGTGACAACAAAGAAAATCGCTTCCCCACGTGCTTGAAAATACGGGTATCCTCGTCTTCATAATGCCGTTGATCCTTTGATTTAAGACGAAATGCTGAGGGTTGATGACTTGAAGTGTAAGATTTTTGTCTCAGGCAGCGATAGAATGTCCGAACAGCTGGTAAAATGAAGGTTTTCAATTGACATTCCGGTCGTCTTAAGTTAAAATATTCATGTTGTACCACATAGAAGAGGTCTCTAAACGCGCATGAGCGCTACCTCAATAGTGAGTCTTCACACATAAGGAGGTGTAACAACGTGTACGCAGTCATTGAAACAGGCGGTAAACAAGTACGTGTGTCCGAAGGTCAAGAGATCTATATCGAGAAAGTCACGACAGAAGTCGACAAAACGCATACTTTCGATCGAGTTCTCATGGTCGGCGGTGAAAAGGTGATCATCGGATCACCGGTCGTCGAGGGCGCAAAAGTAACTGCTAAGGTCATCAAGCACGGACGAGGTAAAAAGATCATCGTCTTCAAGTACAAGCAGCGTAAGAAATATCGACGCAAGCAAGGCCATCGTCAGTCCTACACGAAGCTCGTCATCGAGTCCATCGTCGTCTAATGATCAAGGCTAGATTCACCCATGTCGATCAGACGATACGCAGCATCACGATCAAAGGTCACGCCAAACAAAACGAAAAAGGCAAGGATATCGTCTGTGCCGCAATCTCAACCGCGATCATCGTCACGATGAACGCGCTTGAAAGACTCGGTCGAAACGACCGGTATACGTGTGTACTGAAAGACGGTTATTTCCAGGTGACTGTTGACCGGACCGAAAAGATCGTCGAGGGGTTGCTCGCCAATCTCGAGCATACCGTCAAACAAATCGAAAATGATTATCCGAAATATGTGAACTATCAGAAGGAGGAATAACATGTTCAAGCTCAACTTACAGTTATTCGCATCGAAAAAAGGTGTAGGTTCGACTCGAAACGGACGCGATTCCGAATCCAAACGACTTGGTTTGAAACTGTCCGATGGGCAGTACGCCAAGGCGGGTGCCATCATATACAGACAACGGGGAACGAAGATTCATCCTGGCCACAACGTCGGTCGGGGTGGCGATGATACGCTTTTCGCCACGATCTCCGGACGCGTCAAGTATGAACGCAAGGGACGCGATCGCACACAAGTATCCGTTTACGAAGGATAACTCGGTTATCCTTTTTTCTTGTCTTGGAAAGGAGTTTTATGCATGGCATTCATCGATGAGGTTTACTGCGAACTCTTCGCCGGCCGTGGCGGTAACGGTATGGCCGCTTTTCGACGTGAAAAATACGTTGAATTCGGTGGACCATGGGGCGGTAATGGTGGCCATGGGGGATCGATCTATTTTATCGGTGATGAGGGAAAACAGACGCTTGCCGATCTGCGTTACAGGAAGCATATTCGGGCCGAACAAGGTGAACACGGCAAGTCAAAAGGCATGCACGGAAAAAACGCCGAACATACGTATATCCGTGTCCCCCTCGGCACGATCGTCTACGACGCTACGAAAACGCGCTTCATCGGTGAAGTGACGCGCCACGAAGAACAGCTGCTCGTCGCCAAAGGCGGGAAAGGCGGACGAGGAAACATCGCTCTCAAGACCCACCGGAATCCGGCCCCCAATATGGCCGAAAAGGGTGATCCCGGGGAGCACGTAAGCGTTCATGTCGAACTCAAAGTTCTCGCTGACGTTGGACTCATCGGGTTTCCGAGTGTCGGCAAGTCAACGCTCATTTCGCAACTGTCAAATGCCCGTCCTAAGATCGCTTCATATCCTTTTACAACACTCAGTCCCAATCTCGGCATGGTCGAAGTCGAGGATCGTTCGTTCGTGCTTGCCGACCTTCCCGGACTCGTCGAAAACGCACATCAGGGCTTCGGTCTCGGGATTCGCTTTTTGAAACACATCGAGCGTTGTCGCGTTTTCATTCATGTACTAGACGCCACG
>CAYUIK010000077.1:0-5802 GCA_964444805.1 uncultured Acholeplasmataceae bacterium
GAACCATCCATTGACGCAAAATGATGTGTTTTTTTAGCAATGATGCGATTATGATATACTGAAACCAGAAAACCACTAGCAAAGGATGCATATGCCATGTTCGTCGACGCAATCATACACGCGCTGTTATTGCTCGCTTACTATGCGCTTTTTTGTGCGCTCATTCCGATGTTCATGAAATCGGTCTTGAAACTTCCCGACGAATTCTCCCGGAAATTTCAACACATCAGCTATGCGATGTCCATTCTGCTAATAATCCTCGTTGCCAAGTCGTGGTATTACGCGATTTTTTCGAGCGCCATGCTCATCCTGTTCGCATATCCGTTTCTCTATGTTTTGGAACGTACCAAATGGTATCCGAAAAACTTCGTCGATCGAGACATCAAGGGGGGCGAGATGCGTCGATCGATGTTGCTCGTCCAACTTTCCTACATCATACTCATTATCCTTTTCTGGGGTATTCTTGGTGAAAGTTATCAGTACTTGATCGTAATCGCCGTTATCACCTGGGGCTATGGTGACGCAGCAGCGGCCCTTTTCGGTAAGGCCTTCGGGAAAACAAAGATTCACGTCATCCTCGTTGACCCATCAAAGACGTGGTTCGGAAGTAACGCGATGACGCTCGCGGCTTTTGTCACGTTGTTTTTGATGCTTTTGTTTTACGCACATTTCACCTGGTATGTCAGTCTCCTAATCGCTTTTATCGTCGCACCGGTCAGTTCGGCATTAGAACTCTTCTCCAAAAAGGGTATGGATACGCTATTCGTGCCGGTCGGTACGGCTGTGACGCTCTATATCTGGGTCCTGATCTTTACCCATATCGGGTGGATCTCATGAAAAGGCCTATGATGGACGCTCAGGAAAAGACGATGATCATCGCGATTCTTTTGAGCATGTTCGGTCCGATCGTGACCGGGATCGCCCTAACCATGAATACGGCAACCACGCAACTCGCGGACTTCATCAGGCGCACAGTCGAATTCGTCGTCTTGATCATTTCCTGGCAATTCTACCGGTATCTCTCGCTACAAGGCGTTACGTATGACCGAAGGAAACGATTGGAAAAGATCGTCCGCTTCATCGTGGCCATCGCCATTCTCATATCGGGTATCGTTCTTTTCCTGATCCTGATCTCCAAGATTTCCAATCCGATCGAACCGACCGGCAACATTTCCCTGGGTCTAGTGATCGCCATTCTCGGTGCGCTCGTCAATGGTTTTTTGTGGAGACGATATATCGCCTTTCATGATGCGACACCGAATGCGATTATCGCTGCACAAAGCGGTCTTTACCAGGTTAAAACGGTCATGGACGTTTTCGTCATTTTGGCTTTGATCGCGTTACCGCTATTCGATTACTCGATGACGAGTTACGTCTTCGATCTGATCGGAACGATTCTGATCGTCACCTATCTCTTCTATCAGAGCATCCGCGCTTTCATCAGCGCACAAAAAAAAGAATAACGAGTCGAAGCGACCATTCGCTTCCACTCGTTTTTCAATTCCGATCCTTCTCATGCATCATCGATCATGACTCGTATGAACGATCCCGTTTCTCATTCGACGAAAAGATCACATGAAAACCGGACAAGACCATGAATGTATGCCTTGATGGTTCGGTTGTCGGTCGTACTCGTCAATTTCACGTGCGTCCCAAAGAGCGCATGGTTTTGATCGACCGGCTTGCCGTCCATTTCAAGTGTGGCCTGCAAGGGTCTGTTTCGAACGGTTATGACGTGTCCTTGGTATTCGCCCTCCCACGTATAGTAGGATAAAACGATTCCATACGTCAACAAAATCGCACTATAGACAAACGCGGCGACCAAAAAGATCGCGATATCACCGAAAAATGTGCTTAGAAAAAGCAAGGTCCATATCAGCAACGACCCCCAAAGTAACCGCGAGGGTCCTTTGATCTGTTTGAGTTTGATCCGGTGATCCGTTCGCTCGCTTGGCGGAATCGAATCCTTTTTGCTCGTCCCGAGCACGATCGAATCGATCGATACGTCATAGAAATCCGCCAGTTTCTTCAAGGCCATGACATCCGGAAGCGATTCTCCCGTTTCCCATTTGCTGATGACTTTATCGGAATAATCGAGTTTTGATGCGAGTGCTTTCTGTGTCAGCTTTCTGCTCTTCCTGAGATCTACGAGTGTTTTTGCCAGATTTCCATTTTCCATGATCCGTCTCATTCCTTTCGCATACATTATACTACATCGGAATCAGAATCAACCGTATGTTTGGCGGAATGACGTCTTTGAATCATGGAAAACGATTCCACGAAACATGGAATCAAGACGATCGGTCAATCGCTTCATACAAAGACGTGCATAGCGTTTTCATAAGGATCATTCTCTTGGTCGAGCGCATGTCCTTTGCCAGCAAGACCGTTCTTCTCTAACACGCTCATCGATTCCACTCCTGTTCAGCAATCCGGCGATGATCAGAAGCCCATCGATCCGTTTCCGCTATTCATCTGCATCGCTTTTTTCTGCATACTTCATCAAAATCATCGCCTCTTCTTTCGCAAATGTATGTAAAGCGTGGCACCCCTCGTTTTCGGCATTGAAAAAAGGCAAAGAATCAAAGATACCTCGAATGCACGTATCGAAAGTTTTCATGCGCAGATCGGGCTTGAACTCGACCGATTGATCGCAGAAACCGAAGGCGACGCCTTCACACGGACATCAACGCGTCGGCAGCTCTTGTTTTTTCACTTGCTTCTTGTTGCGATACATCTCATCATCCAGATGTCGGAAAAAACTCTCCAGACTCGGAAACACACTTTGATCATATAGTCCGGCACCGATACTGATGGAAAGGTCGAAATCAAGGATATGCTTGCTGTTGAAATGCTCGAGATTCTCCTGCAACCGGGCCATGTGCAGATCAAACTCATGTGCGTGATCGACCGGAAACAGAAAACCGAATTCGTCACCACCGATTCTGGCCACGAAGTGGTTGTAGCGGTTAAACGTCTCTTCAAACACATGACTGAGTTCTTTTAGAACGATATCGCCCGTGAAATGCCCATACGTGTCATTGATCGTTTTGAAATGATTGATATCACATACCATGCATCCGATTTTTTGAGGGTGCGCGCTCTTTTCAAGCACTTGAATTCTTCGGTTGAATTCATGCTTATTGTAAAGCTGTGTCAGATTGTCGACACGGATCAGTCGCAACTGAATAAAAACATAAACAACCAATAAGGACAACGCCGTCATCGGCCAGAGCAATAAAGCCCCATAGTATAAAAACTGAATGAGTCCGCCGATGGCAGGAAAAATCGGCAACGTGATGAGCGGCAGCCAATCCGCACGCTTCATGTTTTTCAGATGCAAGAGAATAAAAAGCAGGACCGAAAGGACATAACCGACAAAGATCAGCGTGTAAAAAGAAAACAAAGGACCGCGCGAATATACATTGTCCGAATCGATGCTGAAAAACGAATCAAAAAACAGACTGTGAAAAGCCATCACGACGAACAAGGTGGACGGCAGTGCATAGATCAGTTTGATGAAGTCTTTGGACTTGAGACCAATGTAGTCGATCGTGTACAAAATCCAAAACAATATGATGATGCCGGAGGTCGCATATAGGAAAAAAAGCGACGCGGCATGAAGGATGTAGGAAAATGTTCCGGGAACACCGTTTAGAACCTCGGTTGCCGTATCGAAGATCAGGATTGCCGCAACCGAATAGATGAGCGAATAGAAATATCGTTCATTCTTCAAAGCAATCGATTTGTTCTGACGCATACCGAGATAGATGATCGCCAAAACGATCATCGCGAACACATTCGTCTGAATCGGATAGATCATCGAAAGACCCCTTTGAAAAATCATTGTTTCAACGATTTTATTATACCACGGAATCGGCCTTTCCTTTCATTGGCAAACGTTTTGTGAATTGGTTATGAAATACATGAAAGTTCCCTTTTCGGCTTGTCTTGTTTCTTCAGAGAAAGACAAAGCGTAGCGTATCAAACCCGACTTACGCAGATGTGGTGAAAGAAATCAATACGGACGAACACCCTAGGCTATATGACTCGGTTTAGCCTTTTACGATTGACTTTCCTAATCCCCGTGATGTCATCGATTATCCGCGATCATCTTGCTCATATCGTTTCTCGTATCAAAGAAACCTTTCCATGGGTCATCGATTTGTCCGAGACGACGAAAAATATTCGCTGCCCGGTATCTTTGCGGGTCAAAAGGCTTTTTCGCGAATTCCGACCAAGTGAGTGGCGTCGCCACCGGAGCCCGTTTAATGGCCCGGATCGCGTAAGGGGCGACGGAAGTCTGGCCGTAGGCGTTTCGAAGAGTATCCACGAAGACTTTGTCTTCGCGTTTGTCTTTCCTTTGTTCTCGAGTTGCAATGTCCGGTATCGTTTGCACAACGGTCTCGGCCAGTCTGTCGGCCACTTCTTTCACCGTTTTGAAGGAATGATTCGCTTTAATCGGCACCACGACGTGTACGCCCTTTGAACCGGTTGTCATCACGAATGACTTGAGACCGTATCGATCGATGGCCTCTTTCAGCATGACTGCGATTCGTTTGATCTTGTCCATGTCGTCATCGGATGGATCCAGATCAAAGATCATCCGATCCGGACGTTTCAGATCATCTCGCGTCGACAACCAAATATGTGGCGTGATGCACGCCTGATCGGAAAGGAACAGCAATGCCTTTTTGGTCTGGCATATCATCTGGGTGTTCGTACCGCCCTCTTTTTTCGCGATCACCACGGTTTTAATCCACTTTGGAAAATAGTCGGGAATATTCTTCATGTAAAAGCCATCGCTTTGGATGCCATCCGGAAAGCGATGCATGGTAAGCGGACGATCCTTTAGATACGGTAACATGTATCCAGAGATCCTTTCATAGTAATCCCAAAGATCGCGTTTGGTAGCTTTGATGTCGGGAAACATCACTTTCTCAGGATGACCCAGTATGATGGCTTCTCGCTTCTTTTTCATGGTCGATCGGACTCCTTCATATGGAATAGTGGTCGATCACGGTGATTCGGACAGCTCACGATTCCTCGTCCTTTATGTCCGCGATGGTTCTTCCGCTGAGGACCGATTCAACTTCCGTGTTGACCGGATTCCGTCGCGCATCCGCTCCGTCATCATCCTCCTTGATCAAGAGCCATTGTTCATCATCGTCGTCTCTAAAGCGTACCAGGGCGAATCCGCCCTTCAGTTTTTCACCGTCTAGCCGGACCGTGATATGTCCTTTCGCATGCGCTTCTTCCATGGTCAGATCACGATCGTCCTTCTTCGAATGATTTTCATAGGTTCCCCTATCCCAAACGATCACTGCTCCTGCGCCATACTCCCCTTCGGGGATGACCCCTTCGAAATCCGCATATTCCAAGGGATGGTCCTCCGTCGGAATGGCCAAGCGCTTTTCCGAGGGATCGGTTGAGGGGCCTTTGGGAACGACCCATGATTTCAAAACACCGTCGACTTCGAGACGAAAGTCATAGTGCAGATTCTGGGCATCGTGCTTCTGGATCACGAACAGCGGATGTTTGGAAGCCCTGGGTTCACTGTTGCTTGGTTCATGGCTCCTTTTGAAATCTCGCTTGTCCTGATATTCTTTTAAACGCTTATTACTCATAGGACATGACCTCTTTTCAGTTTCATAATAACACATAGTGGCCCTATGTATAAATGTCAAGATAAAAGTGGACATGAGAAGAAAGACTTTATCACTTCGAGTCATACGATTATCATGAGATCATTCTTTCTCACAGACTCGAATCAAAGCTTTACCTATACCCTTATTCTTATAC
>CAYUIK010000078.1:0-22484 GCA_964444805.1 uncultured Acholeplasmataceae bacterium
CATGTACTAGACGCCACGAGCAACGATCCCGCGAAGGACTATAAAAAAATTCGAACAAAACTCGAAGCCTATGATCCGACCTTGCTCGACCGACCGGAGATCGTCGTCTTGAACAAGATCGACCTCAAAGAGAAGAAGGTAGCAAAAATCGATCTTTTCGAAAAAGATATCATCCCGATTTCGGCACTGAAAAAGATTGGACTTGACGCCCTCGTTCACCATGTAATCGCTGTCCTCGATCGCACGCCAACACCGGCTGCTGAAAAAATAAGCGACGACCATCGGACATATGTGCTCGAGCACAAGACGACGGACTTTATCATCGAAAAGAAGGATGGCGTCTTCCACCTATCGGGTGATAAGCTCAAACTCCTGTTCGAACGAACCGACTTCAATAAGGATGAGGCGATCCGTCGTTTCGCCCGACAGCTCCGTCACATGGGTGTCGACGAAGCATTAAGAAAAGAAGGTGCACAGCACGGTGACATCGTGCACATCTTTGACTTCGAATTCGAGTTTCTCGATGGATAAAGGGCATCTGCCCTTTTTTCTTAATGAAAAAGGAAGGGATCTCCCTTCCTAGTTCAATTTGAGCATACGCATCTTGAAACGATGACTCTTTCGAAGAATGCGTGTTTCCTTACGAAGCATTTTCGTCTGTGCGCGTTTCGTTTGCGTGTTGAAACGTTTGAGATGGGACTCGAGATTGTCGATTTCACTTTCTCGACGCGTTTTCATCCGTCGGACGGTTTCCTCGAAATGCGTTTGCCGGTGTCGCTTCGCCTGAATCGTCTTGTTTTCGTTCACATCGTGCATGGAGCGCTTCTGTTCGAGGTTGTCGCGACTCTTGTTTTTCTCGCCTTCATGCCGCATGAGCAACAACCGGTTCTTGTTTTCGATCGATTCGGATAAGTTTCGTTGTTCCGATTCTAGGCGCTTATCCTCATCATCGAGTTGTTGGATGCGCTTCGTATACTCGTCATCCAACGCCTTGATCGAATCCTCGTAATCCTGTGTGAACTGTTGGGCGATGGCGTGTTGGTTATCGGTCAAACTGCGAATTTCTTGGTGTAAACGGTCGCTTTTTTCGACAATTTTCTTTTCTTTATCCTCCAAAAACCCGTGTTTCTGCGTTCGATCCTTGTTGAAGAGTTGTTCGATTTCCACGAGCTCTTGATTCAAAGCGGCTTTAATCGATATTCTTTTGTTCTCATGCTTTTTTTCCAAGCGTTCGAGTAACCGGGTATGTTTCTTCATGCTCGCTCGATAGTGCGATTCGAGTTCTTCGATCCGCTCTTTCAATGACTTTTTGAGGAGATCGAGCATGTTCTTACGTTGTCGAATCTGTTCATGGTGCATCGCCTGCAACGTGTCGAGATGATCCTGTTGGCAATTGGTTATGAGCTGATCGAGCGCGTCATCGGCATCCTTGATCTGTTCTAAGGAAGTGTCTAAAAAAGCATCGGTCACATAGAGTTCATTCGAAAGACGGGCATATACGGCTTTCGTAATCCGTGTATTTTCTGTGAAGGCTTTGACGAGCGACTGATAGTACGTTCGATTGTCACTTTGCAAGCTTTCGAATCGGGCGGACTCTTTTTGTTTTTTGATGCTGAGCGCGTCATGCGCTTGTCGCCTTCGCAGGTCGAGTTTTTCGAGTTGATCATTGAAAGGCAACAACCTACCGTGGCGGACATTGATGTCACGGTCGAGTGCTTGCAGACTCGCCTGAATCTGCTTGCGTTCGTTTTCAAGGTTCAAGATCGCCTTGTTGTTTTCTTTGATCGTGAGCAAATCCTTTTTTGTCGGGTTGTCAAGATCTTTTAGATCCTCGGTTTTCTTTGTCCGTTTTTCGAGTGTTTCCTGAGTGGATTCTTCCTTTTGCTGGAGTCGATAGACGGCGTTCTCTTTTTCGTGGATCACCTGAAGAATCATTTTTCGTCGTTTTTCAATGGACGCTTTTTTGTCGTCAAAAGACCGGTCGAGTTCACGCGCTCGTATTTTATAGGTGTAGTCGAGAAGCGCTGTGATCCGTTCTTGATAAAACGTTTGGTCACGCTCGATTCTTTCCTGGGTCAAATCGGATATGGATTCGAAAAAGGCATCATAGAGTTCGGATACGATTTGTAGTGTGTTCTTAAAAACTTCCGGATGGGAAGGCAAGAGATAGAGTTGATGGAGTTGATCCTTGATCTGAATTTCCGTTTGCCTGATCGTACGAAGAATTTCATAATAGCGCTCAAGGGCACGCTGGTTCGCTTCGATTTCCCGTCGATTGATTTTAAGCGCTGTTTTCGCGACTTCCTGATCGATCAAAAAACTGGTCTTGGCTGCGGCCTCCTGCTGCACGAATTCCCGTTTTGATGTTTCCTCACGCAAAACGTGTTCATCTTTCTCTAGCGCTTGATGACGTTCATGTTCGTAGAGTTTCCGATCGCACTCGATCAAGGCGAGCGCCTGATCTAAGTCAAAGCGGTCGTTCAACACGGTTTTATCGAAAAGCGATTGATTGATTTCCCCCCGCAACGTTTGTTCTTCAATCCCGTAGTCGCGCTTGAGTTTCTCTTTTTCGATTTGGAGTTGCGTCGAAATGTTTAAGACCTGCTGATCGGCTTCAAAAAGCTTTTTTGCCCGTTTTTTCTGATGGTCGTATTCGAGTTTCTTCCGATTTTCCAGATAGTCTTCATGACTTTGCAAGAACGCGTAGTGGGCGATGGCCAGAGAAGCCTCGTTGGCATGCAAATTAAGCTCGCATTCCTGAAAACTTGAACCGATCGAGAGTTGTGTGTCCAAAGGTAAAATATCACGGTTGTAAGTAATCGAAAGCATGTCTTTTTCGTAACGGTCATAGGCTTCAATGAGTTTGGTCTGGTGTTCGTAGATCTTCATGTTGTGGTTATAGTTCAATTCAACCTTGGTGAACTCCTGTTTTTTCCGATATTCGGCCAGAGACCTCTTGAGGCGCCATTCGTTGACGTCTTTAAGATGTTGCTGATCGTGTTCAAAAAGAGCGCGTTGGCTCGTTTTTTGTTGTGTCAGGATGTCTTTTTGCGTGCGTAGAATCTGTTTGTTTAGATCGTTGTCGTAGCTATTTAGAATCCGCGTCAAATTGCGGTTTAACCGGTCGCGATCAGCATGCGATTCGACTTTTTTCATCTCGAGACGGGCTTCCCGTGCGGCCTGGGTTTTCATCTGGTTGATGCTCTCGCGATAGGCTGAGAGCTTTGAGTTAAGTAGCGTGATCGTTTCACCACTACGGTGAACGATCCGCTTTTTCTTTTCTTCGTATGCTTCACGTTGCTGATCGAACTGCTGGTCAAGTTGGGATAACTGCTCGCGGTAATCGTGTTGAATGTCTTCTTTCGTTCGACTGAATTCCTCTTGTAATTTTTCGATCTGTTCCTGGATTGGAACCATCCGTTTCTCATGGATCTTATCGTATTTCTTTAGAGCCTTTTGATAACTTTTTTTGAGCTCGTTGATCTTTTGGTTAATAGCAACCGAAAGGTTCGAGTGAACGGTTTTGATGCGTACATAGATCTCGTCGTTTTCCGCGGAAGTCATGTCCGAGCGCGAATCGATCTGAAGCCGATTGTCTTTGGCTTGTTCGATCGTCTGCTCGAGATCGCTTTCGATCCGGTTGATTTTCTCTTCATAGCTTGCGAGCAGGCGACGGTCGCTTTCCTCTTTTTCGGCTTCGATCTGAACGATTGCTTGCTGGTATGCCGCACGGACGGCTTCGATCCGCTTGTCGATGACGACTTTTTTTCGTTTGAACTCGAGTTCGGCCTTGTGAACCTGATTTTCGTAATGGGCGTTCTCTTGTTCGATCCGTTCATCGAGTCCCTTGTTCTGGGTGCGAATCTTCGATTCGAATGCGTTACGTTTCTTGTCGTTTAAATCTCTGCGTCGTTCGATTTCTCCATTGTTTTTTTCTTTGAGAACGAGAAGCGATTTTTGAGCGGATTCGAGATATTGTTCTTTATTTTCCTGTAATTTTTCGATCGCCTGAAAAAGATGGGTCTGATCCGTTTTGGCTTGATCGTTCATACGTTTTAAGGTCGGACGGAAATCACGCAAAAGAGCCAGCATCCGTTTTTTTATGGGCTGGTATTTCTGATCGCTATCGAATTGTTCCTGTAATCGATCCGAAAAGGATTTGAGATACATAAATTTTTTAATAACCATCACCTTAAAATAATTATATCATATCCATCGAAAATCTAGCGATTCACGGGTAAAAATGGTATAATAAATTGAAATCAGTAAAGGTGGTATCGACCATGTATGCCCATATCGAAGGTACCGTAAAGACCATTAAACCGAGTTATATCGTCATGGACAATCAAGGGGTCGGTTACTTGATCATCGTTCCCAATCCCTACGCCTATAAACTCGAAGAATATACGCTCGTCCATACCCATCACTATGTCCGTGAGGATATCGATCATCTCTATGGCTTTCAGCGATTGGAAAGCAAAGAGCTCTTTATCGCTTTGATCGGTGTTTCCGGAATCGGTCCGAAGAGTGCGTTGAGCATTCTCGCAACGGATGCGATCGACGACATACGATATGCCATTGAAAGTGGAAACGCCAAATACTTGACCAACTTCCCTGGCATTGGCAATAAGAGCGCACAACAGATCATCCTCGATCTAAAAGGTAAACTCACGGACGTCGACGACGATGTTTCCGTAGAAACCAATGATGTTCAGGACGCCTTGTTGGCACTCGGATACTCGAAAACCGAGGTCAAGCGCGTCCTCAAGAAGATCGATCACGACCAGCCGGTCGAGACCATGGTAAAATCAGCACTCCGACTTCTCATCAAATAAGGGGGT
The DNA here is from genome assembly GCA_964444805.1 of uncultured Acholeplasmataceae bacterium. GTDB lineage: Bacteria > Bacillota_I > Bacilli_A > Acholeplasmatales > Acholeplasmataceae > RECG01. Next base: position 4,842 of record CAYUIK010000078.1, read on the forward strand.
TCTATGGACCGCGAACGTATCGTAACCGCCATGTCAAGAAAAGAAGATGAGGATCAGACGCTCAGACCTCGTTTTCTCACGCAATATATTGGCCAGAACGACATCAAAGAAATGCTCGACATCTACATTAAAGCCGCAATAAAACGCAAAGAAGCACTCGATCATATTTTACTCTATGGCCCGCCTGGATTGGGTAAAACCACATTGGCACAGATCATCGCGAATGAACTGGATGTTCAGATTCGCGTGACGAGCGGTCCGGCGATCGAACGAAGCGGCGACCTCGCCGCTGTTTTGAGTTCCTTGTCGCCAGGGGACGTTCTCTTCATCGATGAGATGCACCGTTTGCCGCGCTTTGTTGAAGAAGTGCTCTATGCGGCGATGGAAGACTATGTTTTAGACATCGTAATTGGCAAGGACCAGGAATCACGGTCGATTCGAATTGACCTTCCGCCCTTTACCCTCATTGGGGCAACCACGCGATTCGGCGACTTATCGGCACCGCTTCGCGAACGTTTCGGCGTTGTCATGCGACTCAACTACTACGGTGAGGATGACCTTAAAAAGATTATTCGAAGGACTTCAACAGTCTATCAGAACGCGATTAAAGATGATGCCGTTGATGCTCTTGCGAGTCGCAGTCGTGGGACACCGAGAATCGCGAATCGTCTCTTTCGTCGCGTACGGGATTTCGCCGAAATCATTGGCGATGGAATCATCACGAGTGACATTACGACGCTCGCTCTGACCAAGCTCGGGATCGACGGAAACGGGCTCGACCAAACGGATTATCGCTATCTTCGCAGCATCATCGAAAATTTTGGTGGTGGCCCTGTTGGCATCGAAACGATTGCCGCAACCATCAGCGAAGAGATGACGACCGTCGAGGACGTCTATGAACCCTATTTGCTGCAAGAAGGCTATATCAAGCGTACACCCCGTGGGCGTGTCGCAACCGAAAAGACATACCGTGTACTCGGTATACCATACTATAAAGGACTACTGGACTCATGAACGTATCGGACTACGATTTCGCATTATCGGAAGAACTCATCGCCCAACACCCTGTCGATCGTCGTGATCACGCCCGCATGCTGATCGTCGATAAAAAGAACGAGAAGCTTAAAGATGCCATGTTCTATGATATTCTTTCTTTGCTTGACGAGGACGACGTCCTCGTCATCAACGATTCGAAGGTCATGCCGGCGCGTCTTATTGGAACGAAGATCGATACGGATGCCGTAATCGAAGTTCTCCTTTTAAAAGAACGCGAAAAAGACATATGGGAAGCGACGACTAGACCTGCCCGTCGTGTGAAAGTTGGAACGGTTTTGACATGTGGTGATCGGCTCAAAATGCGGTGTATTGCAGTCAAGGACGAAGGGATACGCGTGTTCGAACTCGCATATGAGGGCCTTCTTATCGAACGACTCGAAGAACTCGGGACGATGCCGCTCCCTCCCTACATCAAAGAGACGCTCAAAGAACAAGATCGTTACCAGACCGTTTATGCGCGCGAATTTGGGAGTGCGGCTGCACCAACCGCTGGCTTGCACTTCACGAAAGAACTCCTTCAGAAGATCCGAAACAAGGGCGTAACCGTTTTACCCATTACGCTGCACGTCGGCTTAGGAACGTTTAAACCTGTTTCCACCGAAAAAATCGAGAACCACGTCATGCACAGCGAGACGTATACGATCACAGAAAAAACCGCTCGAGCTTTGAATGTTGCGAAAGAGAACCGGAAAAGGATCATCGCAGTGGGAACGACATCCGTACGCACACTCGAAAGCAACTTCAATCACGGCTTTCACGCCGGTACCTTTGAAACGGATATTTTTATTTATCCCGGTTATCCTTTTCAAGTCATCAACGGCCTGATTACCAACTTTCACCTTCCCAAATCGACGTTGATCATGCTCGTCAGCGCCTTAGCGGGAAAGTCTTTGATCGAGCGAGCCTACGATCATGCGATAAAATCACGTTACCGTTTCTTCTCGTTTGGTGACGCGATGTTCATTAAATCGATATAAGGATTGAAAATCGACGTAAAAATAGATATAATCGATGTATATGGAGGTCCAACCACATGCAAACGGAACACTATTTGATCGGCGCACTCGCCTTCATCATATTGATCGTTTTCGTTTTGTTCGTTGTTTCCAAGCGAAAGCAAAAAAAAACCGCACATGTACCATCCTTTCTGCAGCTTTATGAAGCACTTGGAAAAAGCGAAAACATCCTTTCGCTCTCACGTGAACACGACAGACTGCGCGTTCGCGTTCGCGACAAGACGAATATCGATCAGGCCTTACTGAAGGAACTCGGGATTCCGGCGATCGCCGCCCAAGGTGAAATCAAACTCTTGATCAGAAAACACAGCCAAGAAGCTCTCTCTTACTTGGATGAAAAAAGAAAAGAGGAAACATGACATGTTGAAAAAATCATTTCTTGTCACATCGGAATATGGAATTCATGCACGACCGGCTACGCGCCTCGTCAATCTCGCGATGTCCTTCGAATCGGAAATCGATCTCAGTGCCATGGGAAAAACCATCAATCTCAAATCGATTATGGGACTGATGTCTCTTGGTGTTTACAAGGGCGAACGCGTCACGATCACGTGTGAAGGACACGACGAGAAGGATGCGCTCGAGAAAATCACGGACTTCATGATCGCCGAATCGATCGGTAGGCTTGCTGACGAATAAGTCAAAACATACTAAAAAGTGGCATGATGTGCCACTTTCACTATCTCATGAGGACAAGAGGAAATGCGACAAAAAAAACTCAAATACGTCGATGAAGCGTTTTTAGAAGCACGTGACGTGCGCATGGAACGCAAGCGAATCGAATTGCCTGCGAACCGGCGAATCGCGCTTGAAATCGGTAGCGGCAAAGGCAAATTCATCACCGATATGGCACGCGATCATCCCAATGATCTTTTTATCGCCATGGAAGTCAATATGAATGTTTGTTATCGAATCGTGCAAAAACGCGACGCGTACGAGTTAAAAAATCTCATCATTATTCTTGGTGATGCCAAGCATATCCTCGAATACTTAGACGAACATACGATCGACCATATCTATCTCAACTTTTCTGATCCATGGCCAAAAAAAAGACATCATAAAAGACGTCTGACCGCCCCGGCCTTTTTAACCGCTTACCGACGCATCCTCAAGAGCGACGGCACCCTCTCGTTTCGAACGGATCACCACGACTTTTTCGAAGATAGCCTAATCGAATTGCATGGCATGTTCCGGATTACGCGTGTCGACTACAATGTGAAAGCGAGTGCATATATGACGGAATACGAGGGAAAAAAACGTGCGGTAGGACCAATCTATCAAGTCGATGTGGAGGTGATGTGACATGTTGCCAGAAGTCTATGAGAAACTGTTCCGTTTACCCGGGACGAGTGGGCACGAACATAGCGTCCGCGATTTCATGAAACATGAAATGGCGAAGTATCCCTCGTTTTCGATTGAAACCGACCGACTCGGATCGATTTTTGCGATAAAAAAAGCGAAAACAAAAAATCCCAAAACGATCATGATCGCCGGACATATGGATGAGGTCGGTCTCATGGTCGCACGCATCAAATCCAACGGAATGATTGAAATGCAGCCGACAGGCGGTCTGGTACCCGAGGTTTTAACCTCGCAAGTTCTCGACGTCTGGACCGAACAAGGACCAATCAAAGGTGTCGTTGGGGCGATACCGCCGCATCTTAAAGCGACACAGAAGCAAGCCATCGCCGATATGGTTCTTGATGTCGGAGCACGCTCTCGTGACGAAGCGAAATCGTTCGGTATACGACCGGGAGACATGATCGCTTTTGCTGATTTGTTTTTCCATACGAAGGATAAAAAACGCGTAATTAGCAAAGCCGTCGATAACCGATACGGTTGTGGTCTAGCACTCGAAACGATCGCGCACTTTGATACGGTCGATTTGGCTTTCGATTTGGTCGTTGGCGCAACCGTTCAAGAAGAAGTGGGCCTAAGAGGCGCGATGACGAGCGTCGAAAAGTATGCCCCGGATATCTTTATCGCCTTAGACGCTTCGCCTTTGAACGACGCGATCGATGACGAAGCACCGGGAAAACTCGGTCAAGGCTTTCTTTTACGGATTTTTGATCCGCGCAATGTCATCCATCAAGGGATCTTCAAATACTTGAGCGAATTGGCAAGTATGCATTCGATCACATATCAGTACTATACGTCAAAAGGCGGCACGGATGCCGCTCGCGCGCTCGACATGTTTTCAGGCATCCCGGCTACGACGATCGGCCTTCCTGCGCGCTACATTCACAGCACCGCCGCCATGATGGATCTAGATGATCTGAAGACATGTCGGAAGATGCTCTTTACCATGCTCGAGACGATCACGGGTGAACGAATAACCAAACTTAAGGAGGGTGAACGATGAAAAAACTTAGAAATGGTGTCATGATGCCGAAAATCGGTTTAGGTACATTCCGCATCATGGACCATGATGCGTGCGTGAACGCGGTCCAACACGCAATAGAAGTCGGTTATCGTCACATCGATACGGCACAAATGTATCAAAACGAAGCCTTCGTCGGTGAAGGAATCGCTTTATCGAAGGTCGATCGAAAAGACCTTTTCATTACGTCCAAACAACGCCACCATATGCCACTCGAGGACGCTAAGCATGCCTTCGAAGAAACGCTTCAGAATCTCAAGACCGATTATTTGGACCTTTTTCTGATCCACTGGCCCAACCACGACAAAGAGATCAATCAGGAGACTTGGCGCTTTTTCGAAACGCTCTATGAACAAAAAAAGGTGCGCGCCATTGGCGTATCCAATTTCCAAAGACACCACATCCAAGACCTCTATGAAACGGCACATATCAAGCCTTTCGTCAATCAGGTCGAGCTCCATCCTGGATTGCCACAACTCGCACTCAAGCGTTATCTCGATTCCGAAGGCATTATGACGATATCCTACGGGCCGTTTATGAAAGGTGGCGTCTTCGAAGGGCATTATGCGGAAACCCTTCGAGATATCGCTTTAAAATATCATGCGACCATCGCGCAAATCGTCATTGCTTGGGGATTGGCACGAGGCATCTTCATGATTCCGAAATCAGCGACAAACACACGAATCGAAGAGAACTTCAAGGCGAAAGATCTCGTGCTCGATTCGAGTGACATCATGCGCATCAACGCCTCATCACGAGGACAGCGCGTCTATACCGATCCCGACAACAGTCCTTGGGGAATCTATAAGTCCTATAAGACGAAAAAGAGCGTTTGAGCAACGCTCTTTTTATTGAAATACGGTCAAACAATATGGTATGATAAGGGTACTTATGGGACCCTGATGGGCCTGAAAAGGAGATTATGATGAAAAAATCGGAAACTTTTGAACTCGTTCTAGCGGGATCGTTCACAGCGATCATTCTTTTGATGTCTTTGATTCCGCAGTTAGGATTCGTAACGGTACTACCAGGTGTCAGCGTTACCCTCGTGCACATTCCCACGTTGATCGGGATTTTTATTTTGTCGCGAAAATATGCGCTCATGCTCGGCCTGTTTTTTGGGGTTGGATCCTTTATTGCTTCCTTGTTGTATGCGGCAACACCCTTTGATTTCGCTTTCCAGTATCCTTGGATTTCGATCCTGCCGCGTATTCTCTTCGCCTTTGTGGCCTTCTACATCTTTAAAGGACTAAAAGCGTTTGAGAGCAACTTTAGACAAGGGCGCGTAATCATCTTTTCCACTGTTTCGATCGTAACACTATTTGCGCTTTATTACGGTATGCGTGCCGTCAGCACCAACACCGGGTGGAACTTTTCGGTGATTGCGCCGATTACACTTTTTCTAAGTGCCATGTTCTTGACCGCCTATTTCTATTTCATCATCAACAACAAGGGTGAAGAAGCGATCTATCCCTCTTCGTTCATCCTTGGCACGATGTCGCATACGATCATCGTACTCGCCACCGTCGCCCTGTTCGCGCCGAGCGCCTTTTTTGAAACATTCGGACAAAACGAAAGCGTTCTCGGCATCATTTATGCGATCGCCATCTCGAACGGATTGATCGAAGCGCTCGTCGCCGTATTCATCGGCACACCGATCATTTACGCCATAACACGCATGCGCCAACAAGCCTAAAAAAGGAAAAGAGGTTATACGATGATCCTGCTCTTTGACGTTGGAAATACGAATATCAACATCGGCATCGTCACGAACGATCGGATAACGAAAACGTATCGATTAAATACCGAGGTCAATCGGTCGGCCGATGAATACTATATTCAGATCAAGCACCTGTTCGACCCCAGTGATGTTACGCGCATCGCCCTATCGAGCGTTGTCCCTCGTATTACCGAAAAGCTCATCGATCTCAGTCGCCGGCATCTCGAAATAGAGCCACTTGTCGTCGGACCCGGTATCAAAACCGGCATCAAGATCCAAACCGATCATCCGAAAGAAGTCGGAGCGGATCTGATTTGCGATGCGGTCGCGGTCATGAACAACGAGCGTCCAACGCTTGTCATCGACCTGGGAACTGCCAACAAATACATCTACGTCAAAAACAAGACCATTCTCGGTGCCATTATATCTCCGGGGGTTGCGCTGTCGATCAAAGCACTCGTCGGACATACAGCGCTCTTGCCGGATATCGATATCGAAGTTCCGCGACGCGTCATGGGTACCAATACGATCGAATGCATGCAATCGGGTGTCACTTTCGGTGTCGCTGCTCAAGTGGATGGATTAATCGATCGTATTGCTTTAGAGCGGCAGGAATCGTTTTCCGTCGTATTGACCGGAGGCTTGTCGGAACTGATCGAACCGCTCGTAACGAAAAACGTAGAAAGAGATGCCGATTTGCTTCTCAAAGGTCTTTTGGACATTTTGAAAAAGAATGAGAATGAGACATCTGCTTTCAGACGAACATATTCTTGAGGAAATGGGGAAAACATATGGATTACCTGAAAACATATCAGCACTGGCTGAAACAAGAAAGCCTCGAAGAGACCATGAAAGAAGAACTCGAAAACATGGATGAGCCTTCCATTAAGGAAGCATTTTACCAAAATCTTTCCTTCGGTACGGGTGGACTCAGAGGTATCATGGGGGCTGGCACCAATCGCGTGAATCGTTTTACGATTCGGAAAGCGACCGCCGGATTCGCCAACTATATCCTTAAAAACAAAGATATGGGATGCGTCCCCATCAGTTATGACAACCGCAAGAATTCCAAAGCATTCGCCCACGAGGCGGCCATGGTTCTTGCCGCCAAGGGGATTGAAGCCTATTTATTTGAAGAACTCCGACCGACGCCCATGCTTTCATACGCCGTCCGTTATCTCCATGCCGCCGGTGGGATCATGATCACGGCGAGCCACAACCCCAAGGACTACAACGGATACAAAGTATACAACAGGACTGGGGCACAAATTGATCTGGCGGAATCGAAAGCGATTATTGCGGAAATCGAGAAGATCGAAGATCCCTTTAAGATCGCAGTATCGGACAATGAACGGATCCACGTCATCGGGGAAGAACTCGAAGAAAGCTATCTCGACAAGGTTAAAAACATCGCACTTGCTAAAGTCGAAAAGGAAGCGAAGATCGTCTATTCACCCTTGCATGGAACCGGAGGGACCGTTATATTGAAACTGCTCGAATCGTCGGGCTATCGGGTTTACCCCTATGAACCGCATATGTCCGCTGATCCGAACTTTTCGAACACGGACTCGTCCAATCCGGAAGACGAGATCGCCTTTGAAAAACCGATCGCATATGCCGAATCAATCGGCGCGGATATCATCATGCTAACCGACCCTGACGCCGACCGACTCGGCATCGCCGTCCGTCATAACGACCGATACGTCCTTCTAAGCGGTAATGAAACCGTCAGCATCATGCTCGATTACATACTCGAACAGAAAAAGAGAAAAGGCACGCTAACCTTGCCTGCTCATGTTTATCAGACGATCGTGACAACCGATCTGATCGATCGCATCGCCTCATCCTATGATGTATCCGTCATCCGGACGTTGACCGGCTTTAAATTCATCGGTGAACAGATCGAAGCGAACGAAGGGAAAGCCGAATACGTCTTCGGATGTGAAGAGTCCTACGGATCCTTGATCGCACCATTCGTGCGCGACAAGGATGCCGTTCAGGCCGTTTATCTGCTCGCGGAAATCGTCAATTACTACAAAGCATCCAAAAAAACACTCGTTGACCACCTCGAAAACATGCACGAGCGTTTCGGTCATTACCTTGAAGAAACGATGAGTCTAACGTATCAAGGCATCGCCGGCAGCAAACGGATCGATCGGATCATGAACTATTTCAGAAACAACTTGCCGGATATCCAAGGCATCGAACTCATCGGCTACGATGACTACCAAAAAGGCGTCAGACGCTTTAACGATCGCGAGGAAACGATTGATCTACCCGCATCGAACGTCCTCAAATACTATTATCAAGAAGGCACATGGATCGTATTGCGTCCGAGTGGAACGGAGCCCAAACTCAAGGTATATTTCGCTACATGCAAGAAAACCAAAGAAGATGCCAGCATCACGATCGAACGACTGAAACAGGTCGTGACCAAAATCATCGAATCACTAGGAGGCCAATGATCATGACGTATACCAAAAGAAGAAACGACTATTTAAAACGTCTGCCCAAACGTTCCCTGTCGCTGTTTTTTTCCGGACGTGCTCCCAAACAGACGGTGGACCGCAGTTATCCCTTTTTTACCAATCGAAACTTTTTCTATCTGACTGGTCTGGAAATCGAGGATGCGACGCTCCTCCTTGTTAAAGGCGAAAAAAGTCAAAGCGCTTACCTTTTTGTCGAAGAACGAGATGCCTTTCGCACGCGCTGGGACGGACCCGTCCTGAGTTTCGACGCCGTTGCAGCGAAGAGCGGTGTCGAGCGCAGGCACGTCTATCGCAAAGAAGAACTGAAGAACCATATAAATCGCTTGTTGTCAACGACGAGACACGCTGTTTTCGGACCGCTCGAAAAGATCTTTTTCGACCTAGAGCGAAGCGAGGTCGACCAAGCGGACAGTATCGAATTATCGTTTTCCCGCTACATCCAGGATCACTATCCCTTCCTTGCCATCGAACGAAGCACCTATCTTCTCGCCGAAGCGCGCATGGTCAAAGATCAAGAAGAAATCGAGAGAACGAAACAGGCAATCGAAATTACGATGGATGCGTTGTCAAGCGCGGCATTACGTCTTAAAGACGGCCTGTATGAATATGAAGCGGAAGCCGAATTCAACCATGTGCTCGACTTGAAACAGCTCAAACCCGCCTTCGAAACGATCGTTGCTGCAGGGGGCCGAGCGACAACACTCCACTATAGCGCGAACAATAAGCCCATGAAAGACGGTGACCTCGTACTCTTCGACCTCGGTGTACGCTACATGAACTACAATTCCGATATTTCCCGCGTTTTCCCCGTCTCGAAAACATTTACGAAGCGACAAAAAGCGATCTATGAGGTCGTCCTAGAGGCGAACAAGAAGACCATCGAATGGCTGAGGCCGGGCGTAACCTACAAAGAATTCAACGATTATGGGCGTAAGATCTTGATTGAAGGCGCAAAACGACTAAAACTGATCGAAGCCGATGAAGACATTCAAAAATACTATTATCACAGTCTCGGACACTACCTCGGATTGAACGTCCATGACGTCGGTAATCACGACCTTGTTATTCCTGAAGGTGCGATCATTACGGTCGAACCGGGTCTCTACATCGCCGATGAGCAGATCGGAATTCGCATCGAGGATGACATTCTCATAACAAAAGACGGAACGATCAACCTTTCCGCCATGATTCCTAAAGAAATCAAAGATATCGAAGCCCTTTACAAATAGACCCCGTTTCGGGGTTTTTTTTGTAGTAACAACGACCTGGCCGCCGCTAATATAGGTCAGGAGGGATCAATATGAAGAAAATATCACTATTACTGATCATGTTTGGTTTATTGCTGTCATTAAAGACGATCCATGCGTCGAGCGACTACACGAGTTTCGAATCGATCGAACTAGCAAGCGGTTCATTTTTAAGCGATTTCAGTTCATCGGATTATAAGCGTTACTACAAGAAGGTGAACAAACGAAGATTTATGGGTTGGCGTGTCCATGAAGTAAACCGTAGTGTTAAGGTAACCTATATCACGGAGACACTTTTTTCTTACTATAACAATGGGTATACTCCAATCGATTACAAGTATCAGGTTGACTACGAACAAACAAAAAAAGTCAGTCTTTCAGCAACCGGAACGGTTCGAGTCGAAACGAATAAGTCCACACCGGGATTTAAAAACAATCTCGACAGTTCACTCAAACTCTCCTCGACCTACCAGTCGCAGAGCAAAGAAAAGGAAAAGATCAATCTTGCGCTTAAAATCGATCCTGGGACGCAAGTCGATCTCTATATCTATGGCGAAGGTAAGATTTCGAATGGCGTCGCCCAACGCTATATTTTCTGGTTTCGTGCCGATCGCGGGGGCTATGAGGTGTTCGTCGTGACGACACAATATCATCGACTGGAAAAGTTCAAGATATGAAAACACTGTTTCTCGTATCGCTATTGGCGGTGACGATGGTCGTCATGGTACTCATGATCGATCGAAATGAAAAGCGTATCGACAAATTGATTACGGTCGATACGTTCTACAGTTTCCTTGCGAATCGGGAGATGTCCGGTACTTTTCACTTCTACGTATCGGACCTTGATAATCCCGTAACGGATCTCGATAGTTATCTACACGTTTACATAACGAATGCAAATGGCAGCAAGCGACTCGAGATCGACCTAGAGGATATCACGGTCCGGCATCAAGAGGAACACTTGCACGAACGCTACTGGAAGATTGACCTTTCCTTTGCCATTCCGAATCTAAGCGACGACTTCGTGATCGATTCGTGTTCGATTGTTCTAACACTCATCGATCAATCGAGCATATCGCTCGATCTGGGTTCTGTTCACTTTCTTGTCGCAGAAAGTGAAGATCGGACCCTGGACTGGCAATCGCTTTATGGTGTCAAAGAAGAAAACGCCTTTCTTTCAAGAATCGATTCGATCCACCTTGAACTCAATGAGGATATCGCTTTGATCGAGGCACAATACGGCGTCGACTGCTACGCGATGATCGATCAAAGCGATCGTATGATCGTCTTAAATATTGAGAAAGATGCGCAATTGCTCTACAACATACCGGTAATCTTGCGCTATATCAAGGATTCGGTCGAACACGTCACGATCATCGAAAATTTCACGTATGTACTCGATTATCAAATACTTTTAGAAAGTGGGCCTTTGATCCATGTCTATGCCTTTGATTGAACTAAAAAAAGCAAGCAAAACCTATCTCGATCAATCGTTCGATCTCACCGTTGAAGAAGGCAAGTGTTTACTGATCAGCGGAAGAAACGGTGCCGGAAAATCGTCCTTGATCCATCTGATGATCGGCTTTACAAAGCCTGATTTCGGCATTGTATTACGCAAGAAAACGAAAATTGGTTATTTGCCGGAAGAGTTGATGTTGCCGCTATTCGTCAATACGATGACTTACTTGAAAACGATCGCTCGGATCAAACGAGGGAAAATCGATGAGATGCTCATATCCAACTTCAAGATCCCGATTTTCAAAAGTATCATCGAGCTTTCCAAGGGCAACAGACAAAAACTCGCGCTCGCCTCAACATTCATTGGCAATCCAAAGATCATAATACTCGATGAACCATTGACTGGTCTTGATGATGAAGCGAAGAACATGCTCATAGATAAGCTCTTCGTGCTCAAAGAAGAAGGGAAAGGAATCGTCGTCGCAACACATGATCCTCGCTTCTTTTCCGATCTCTTCGATCGTCACATCGTTCTATGATCACCTTGTTCTTTGAGTTCTATGTATCGCGCAAGAAGCGAAGACATCTGATCATTCTAACGTTACTGATCGGCGCTCTATTCTATGTCGTTTCACTTCCAACGGAATCCGTTTTTGAGCAACGGCTCTTCGCTTTAGAACTGCGAAACTACCATACGATGCTGCTCGAACGCTCGTTGTTGCTCATCGCTCCAGTATTCACCGCTTACTTCGCATTCGAACACGATCAATCCTTTTTAAAACCGCTGATCGCTTATTTCGGAAGATTACGAATCGGTTTCGTCAAGATCGTCTTTTTCACATGTCTCATAACATTGGAATTCATACTCATCTCATCCTTTTATCTCGTCATTCCGATCGTTTCGACAACGTACGCGATCTATGACGCGAAAACCCTGCTATTTTTGGGGCATATTCTGGTCGAACAATGGATTCTTTTGTTATTGATGATGACATTTTTCAAGAAACAGAGCAAGGCATCCGTCGTTTTCATGGTCGTGTTCTATCAGGCAATCATCGCTTTGTATGAAGGGCAGACGATGACGTATTACTATGTCCTTCCGTTTTATTCCCATATCCTGTTCGAACAGACGCTAACGCTATACTACAAGATATTCTATGCGATTGGTCTCGGCCTCATCCATACGATCAAAGCGCTTCATGAAGATTTACGATAACGTGTGGCGATCGATCATATAAAAGAATCGCCAGTCGAGGATCTCGAGTGGCGATTCTTTGTCTAGACGCGATTCGAATGCGTTTTCGTTTGATACATCACTCTACGATTCGTGCGACATAGGCGAACATGCTTGGGCCCGTATGAATGCCTAGTACCGGAGTGAGTGGTGAAAGCGTAAGCGTTCGGACATTGAGGTCGTTTTTCAAACGCGTGGAAAGCATCAAAGCCTTTTCACGATCATCACCATAGTGAATGGTTAGATCGATTAAATTTTGCCCGAACTTTTCCACCATCATATCCTTCATGGATCGAAGCGATCGCTGCAACCCAACAGCCTTGGTTAGTGTGATATAGACACCGTCTTCGTTTACTGTAATGACCGGTTTCAAGTGTAGAAGTTCACCGACGGTACCGGCAACTTTACCGATACGACCACCCTTTTTTAAATACTTCAACGTATTGATGGTATAGATCGCGAAGGAATCTTCGTAACGCATTTTTTCAAGTTTGGGTATGATTTCGGCAACTGGCGTCTTCAAAGCGATCAGCTCCATGGCATATTCCACGATATACCCTAAGCCGGCTCCAAGCGTTTTCGAGTCGTAATGGGTGATGTTGATGCCTTTAACATCTTCAAAAAACAATCGAAAAGCATTAAAGGTTCCGCTCAATCCCGATGATAGATTAATAACAAGACAGTCGGTATAGCCTTTTTTCTTTAAATCTTCTAACAGGGATGACAAGTCATCCATACTCGGTAAGCTCGTTGAAATGTCCTTGGTGTCGATGTTGTCGTAAATTTCCTGTGCAGTGATTTCGATCTGATCCCTATGATTTTTTCCATCGATGACGATCATCAAAGGAATGACATAGAGATCCGGGTATCTCTCGAGGGTCTCTTGAGACAAGTTTGCTGCTGAATCGGTAATAACAGCCAATTTCATAAAGTACTCCTTATTTGGTATGTAACCTCGTTTTGGTATGGTTCAGGCGACATGAAGTTTTCATTCGTAGATAAAGCGCGATTTCCTCGATTCAATCGTCATGATCAAACGAGAACTAAGTATATCACGGAAAACGTCGACATGTCAATCGATTGACGCATGCCGTAGAAATGACTCTTCGAATCTGGGTAAACCAAAAAACGCTAGGACGAAAAATACTCAGACCTTTCTTATCGCCAAAACAGCATCACGGGTTCGCATATATCCGTTAGCGCTGAATGGACAAAACCATGTTCATCTCGACCGATTCGATCGATGCCATGCGATTCATGAATAGCGAAGAGGTCGTTTTGATTGAGAAAACGCTTTCTATGTAAAGGTTCAAAAAAAAACATTTACATGAGCTTTTCCCTATGATAAGATATCGACGTATTCGAAGTATCGTATAATCGACCTAATGTGGCGGTCGAGTCTCTACCGTGATTCCGTAAAAATCGCGACTACGATATGAAAACTCTTTTTCGTCGTTTTCATATTGTGAGACCACATGTGTGGTTTTTTTTATTTGATGCTTTTTGAATGCAAAAAAACGAGAAGGAGATTCAAGAACATGGAGCGTTTGAAGAAGTTCTTCAAGATTGAAGAACGCGGTACGACGATTCGTACGGAGTTGATCGGTGGATTAGTAACATTTTTGGCGATGGCATATATACTTGCTGTCAATCCATCCGTTTTAGGTGATGCGGGCATGCCGCAGGGAGGTGTCTTTATAGCAACCGCGGTTGCTGCCGCCGTAGCGACCCTTATGATGGGGTTATTCGCGAATTATCCGATCGCTTTGGCACCGGGTATGGGAATCAATGCGCTTGTTGCCTATACCATTGTCGGTGTTCTCGGTTATACGTGGGAAGAAGCCATCGCCGCTGCGTTAATCGCGGGCATTATCTTTTTGATTATCACATTTACATCCTTACGTAAAACGATTATCAACTCGGTGCCACCAAGTCTGAAAAAAGCGATTGGTGCAGGTATCGGGTTTTTCATTGCCTTCATCGGTTTACAAAATGCGGGGATCATTCAATCCGATGCGTTTATCGCGACAACTCCAGATGGTCTTCCGGTCATGGTCGATGGCTGGCCGATTCTTGTTACGGCCACTTCCGTTCAATTGGGCGATTTTACCGATCCTGCCGTCTTGCTCGCTCTTTTCGGGATTGTTCTCGCTTTCTCTTTGTTCGCCGTACAACACAAGATTTCTAAGTTCGCCTTTATCATCTCGATCTTGACGACTGCTTTTGTCGGTGTCGTTCTTGGACTGCTTGGCGTTGAAAACATGCCGACTTTCGGTGGTGGATACGCCGACCTCTCATCGACGCAGGAAACGTTCTTCGGTTTCACGCGGGGCCTCACTTCCGTATTCTCCCATGCCGATCTTTGGTTCGTCATCTTTTCACTTCTCTACCTTGATATTTTCGATACAGCAGGTACGCTAATCTCTGTGGCAGAACCAGCGGGATTACTCGATGAAAACGGTGAAATGAAAGACATCGACCGAGCGCTGATGGCCGATGCTGTCGGTACTGTAGCAGGGTCGATCATGGGTACGTCGACCGTGACATCCTATATCGAATCGAGTGCCGGAATCGAATCAGGAGCGCGCACCGGCCTCTCATCGGTCGTCGTTGCTGTCCTGTTTCTCGCATCGATCGTACTTTATCCTGTCTTTAGCATTTTTATCACGTCCTATGCCGTGACAGCGATGGCTCTCGTACTCGTCGGTGTTCTCATGGCGAGTCAACTCAAGGGAATCGAGTGGGATGACAAACCGATTCTTACCTCGACATTCGTCACGATTATCATGATGGTGCTCACCTATTCGATCGGTAACGGGATCGCCTTCGGTTTCATCGTCTACGTTCTGATGATGCTCGTTCAAGGCCGGGGTCGGGAAGTCAATACGATCATGTATGTTCTCGCTGTTTCTTTCTTGGTCTATTTCACGTTGAACGCCGTCCTTTAGTCCCTTTCATAGCATCGATAAACAAAGGAGATCTCAAGATGGAGATCTCCTTTTTTGTGTAGGTGCCTAAATCCTATCTATTCCGTTTTATGATGTTTTTCGTCGTGGCGGCACGGTCCGTGACTACAACTGTGGCGAACCTGAACCTTGTAAAGATTTTCGTCGATCTTGTAGACGTCGACATTTTCAACCGATTCGAGTTGGTTGACATAGTCGACCAACGCTTCTTTGTCGGTAAACATGCGGATCTCGTTATAATGCCTGTTTAGTCCACGCCCTTTATGCGCGTGATGCGTGTCGTTTTGTCCCATATGTGTGACCTCTCTCTCTCAACTCTCTCACCTACACATACCCCTTATTATACGAATTTAGCTGTAATTGTCAACCGCATGAGAATTTCTCTTCCCGATCAGTTGATTTAGAAGGACACCTGCAACCATGGCAAGACTCATTCCGGTCAGTGTCGTTTCACCGGTCAGAGGGATCATTGCTCCACCTAGTCCCAAAACGAGCATGGTCGATATGATGATGACATTGCGAATATCCGATAAGTCCGTGCGATCTTTGATGAGCACCTTGACACCATTGGCGGCGATTAAACCATACAAGACGATGGTCATTCCGCCGATTACGGCCCAGGGAATACTCGCGATGAATGCCTGTACATAACCGAGAAAACCGAGAACCATTGCCAGAAGACCAGCTAGAACGATGACATAGACGGAACTGACGCGCGTAATCGCAATAACCCCCGTGTTCTCGCCATAAGTCGTATTCGCCGGTCCCCCGAGCATAGCCGAGACGAACGTGGCGACTCCATCGCCCATAAGTGTATGTTCCAGACCGGGGTTAACAAGGAAATCGCGATCAACGATTTCTCCGAGTACGACATGGTCGCCGATGTGTTCGGCAATCGTAACGAAGGCCAACGGCAGAAAGATCAAAACGGCACTGAAGTTCAAGGGATAAGTACCGATCCATTGAAACTCGGGGACCTGGAAAAACCGATAGCCTTGAAAGACGGCAGAAAGGTCAATGATTCCGAATAGGACGGATGCGAGATAACCGATCAGCATGGCGACAATAAACGGAATGACACGAAGAAACCCCTTGGCCGCAACGGCGATTAGAACGACACTGATGAAGGTGATCAAGGCGATCACGGAGATTTTCCATCCATCCGAAGGGACATGATGGAAGGTCTCGCCGTCGAAACGGTACAAAAAGGTAGGAATCGATTCGAAATCCGTTTCAACTGAAAAGGAATCCATCGCATAGGCTGCGACGATATCACCCGGATCGTAGACGCCATCGATGACTTCACCGTCCTGATAACGGGTTATATCCGTACCATCAAAAATATAGATGGTTTCATCCACGCGATCACTGGAAGCGTGCGTGATACGTTCGGTCATCCGCGGACTATAGTAGGTGTCGTCTCTTTGACCGAGTCCACTCGAATCGATGGCTACCGGTGCGAGGGAAAGACCAATGATAATAATCATTGGACCGATGACGATGGGGGGGAGAAGTGCTCTGAGCCAGGCACTACCGATAAAACGGATTACGATCGCCACCAAAGCATAAACGATCCCAACGGCCATGAGTCCGACATACGCGGATGCAACGCCCCCTGAAGAGGCGATGGCGGCCGAAATGACAGGAATATAGGCAAAACTGCTTCCAAGATAGACCGGTACTTTTGCTCGCGTCAAAAACACATAGATCAGCGTTCCCAGACCGCTCGCGAACAAAGCGACTCCGACATCAAGCCCTGTAATAATCGGCACTAAAATCGTCGCACCGAACATGGCGAAAACGTGTTGCATACTCAGCAACATCCAATAACCGAGACGTTTTGGTCTCTCTTTCACATCGATCAACATCTTGTTTCCGTTCATTTTTTCATTCTCCTCGTCTTATGTTTCGGTCATTCGCTAAAAAAAGACACCGAAAGGGTGTCCTTTAAAGCGCATTAAGGCAAAGAAAAAGAATTACCTTGTTGTGCTCACTGGCACACCTTAAAGGACCTCGTTTGTAAGTATATCATGAAAACGCGAATAGGCAAGCATTTTTTTCATTTTCGTGTATAATT
>CAYUIK010000079.1:0-22662 GCA_964444805.1 uncultured Acholeplasmataceae bacterium
TCGGCAGTCGCCTACGACCAACAGGTCAAAGAGTCGATCAAGGCGCTCATTCTCGATCAGACCTTCTATTATCAGACGAAACTTCCGAAACCGAAAGAACTCTGCTCACACCTCAATATTGAGAGTAAAAGCGTTCTTTCCGCCTACGATCAACTCGTGAAAGAACGCTTTATCCAGCATACGGGCAGCGAGGATTACCGCGTCGCCTACATCGAACTCACGAATTCCTTTTTCGATCGGAATACCGCGATCTATGACGCGATCATCACGCTCGGCCTCGAACCGTCGATCGAATGTCTCACAAAAAAGATCATTCATCCTACCGCGGAAGAACTCATCGCCATGGGCTTTGCGAAAGATGAACGCATCTTCTACATCAATCGCATTTACAAAGGAAACCAGCAACCGATCATCATGCTCGAGAACTACTTGCCGATGAGTATTTTTCCGGAAATCGACAAGAAATTCATCGGTACCGAACCGCTCAATGACTTTTTGACCGAAACCTACGGTATTCACGTCAAAATCTCGAAGCGACGGACAAAAGCCGTCAACCTGTCGCCCGAACTCGCGAAACGGTTGAATGAACGAAAAAACGCCGCGAGCATCAGCTCGACCAATCACATCTATGACGATCAGGACCGTCTGATCGACTATGGTCGGAGCCACACGGTCAGCAGCTATTACTTTCAAGGTCTGACAACGAAAGACGAACTGTTTAAATATACGACCAAAGGAGAAGACAATGAATAAGCGTGAAACGCGCCTGACTTCGAAGTTGGGCTATGGGTTCGCCGACATCTATGGTGGCGGCACTTTTTTGATCATTTCGATCTTTTATCTCGATTTTCTCACGAGTCTCGGCATGCCCGCCGTGCTCGCCGGTTCGATTCCCGTCATTGGAAAGATCTGGGATGCGGTCTCCGATCCCATCATGGGTTCGATCGTCGATCGAACCAAGAGTAAAATCGGGCCCAAAAGGCTCTATCTGCTCGTCGGCAGTTTCATCGCTGCGATCACATTTTTCCTTCTGTGGGTTTCCGTCGGTGGATCGACCGTAACGATGTATCTCTTCTATCTCGTCACGTTCATTCTCTTTTCGACCGGATTCACGATCGTCATGATCCCCTACAACGCGCTTCTTCCCGACATGGTCGAAGACTACAATCTAAGAGGCCAATATACCGCGTTTCGAATGATTTTCTCTGCTTTGTCGGCGATCATCGCCGGGCTCGTCCCGCAAATGATTATCAACCGGTTCGGCGGATCGACCGACCCCACCGGCTACCTCTACATGGGCATCGTCTTTTCCCTCCTATTCTTCGTCTCGATTTTTATCACTTACCTCAAGACGTGGGAAAAAGAAGAACTAGAAGAACTCGCGCCCTTGACCTTGAGGTCGTTTTTCAAACAGTCGTCGCTCGTCTATCGGAACCGTTCCTTTCGTTACTTTCTCGGTATCTTTCTTTCCGGACAGGGCTCGGCCGATTTCGTGATGATGCTGTTTCTCTTTTTCTTGCGCGACGTCCTCCGTCAGGAGGACCAGTACACTTTCATTATGGGTGGCGTGCTCGGTTCGCAAATTCTCGCGATGTTCCTCTTTCAGTTTATCCTGAAGAAAACGTCGAAAAAGGTCCCCGTCCTTTTCGGTTTTCCCATTCGAATCCTCGCGACGTTCTCCATGATCTTTTTCGCCTATGCCGGTGCACCGATTTTGCCGATTTTCATCGCTTCCTTTATTTCCGGATTCGGAACTGCCGCTTCCACGGTAACTGCCTATGCGATTCTACCCGATTTGACCGATATCGACGAACTCATCTCCGGCAAAAGAAAACCAGGCCTTTATTCCGGCATGGCGACCTTTACGCGAAAAATCGCGAACGGTCTCGCTTTCGGAATCGTCGGGCTACTTTTGACGCTTTTCGCCCACGACAAGTCCTTGGCCGTACAAACGGATTATACGGTTACAGGGATCAAGTGGTCGTTCGTTCTTCTACCGATTCTTCTCATGTTTTTGACGCTCTATTTCACCTATCGTTTCCCCGTCAACAAGAACGAATATGACGTCATTAAAACCGAAATCGAACGACGTAAAGGCAACGATCCGAGCGTGACGACAGAAGAGGAAAAACGGATCTGCGAACGCGTAACCGGTTATGCCTACGCGGACTTATGGGGTGAAAGGGATGCCTGATCGATTCAAACTCGAAGACCTCGTCATTCATGTCGCCAAAGGACGAGCCCGTTATCGCATGAATCGGGGAACGTTCAAGACCAAGGACAAAATCAAAGATAAAAAGCGGCTGTTTTTCAGACAGAGGGAAGATAACCGATACGTATTCAAAAACAAGGACGTCATACTCGAAATCGACGTCACCGAAAATTCAGGCAAACGCACGCTTTCCCTTCGTTTAAACGATGACTCGAACCGCATCTGGATTTCATTCGCTGCCGATCCCAACGAGCACATCTATGGTTGTGGCGAACAGTTCGGTTTCTTTGACCTGAAAGGAAAAAAGGTCGACATCTGGGTCAGTGAACACCATTCTCTCAAAAAACTTCTCAGTAAATTTCTCTTTGAAAAACTGTTCGGTGTGCATCCCAAACGGACCGGTACATACAGGAACCACCGGACCTATTACGCCCAACCGAGTTTCCTTTCGAGTACCAGAATGTTCTGCCACGTCGATTCGACCGCGTTTCAGACCTTCTCATTCGAGAAAAAAGAAACGACGCTCCACATCCGGGAAATCCCCAAGAAAATCACCTTTCTCTCTGCCGATGACTTCTTGTCCTTGAGCGAAAAGGTCTCCGACCTTCTCGGCAAACAGCCCCCTCTTCCCGCATGGACGGAAAAAGGCGCGATCATTGCGAGTCAAGGCGGAACCGAGCGTTTGCTGGAAAATGTATCGATCGCCGAAAAAAACGGTATTCCTCTTTCTGCCGTATGGTCTCAGGACTGGTCGGGACAGCTCATTACCGCCTTCGGTTCACAAGTCTTTTGGAACTGGCAAGTCGATGAAAAGTTTTACCCCGATCTCAAGAAAACCATCCTGGACTTAAGGTCCAAAGGCATCCGTTTTTTGGGTTATATCAATACGTTTTTGAAAGAGGATTCCGCTCTGTACGTGGAAGCTGAAAACAAGGGTTATCTCGTCAAAAACGAAAAGGGCGACGTCTATCCGATCAAGTCGACGACGTTCAAGGCCGGTATCGTCGACCTGACGAACCCCGCTGCCTATGCCTGGTACAAGTCCATCATCAAAACGAACATGATCGACCTCGGCATGAGCGGATGGATGGCCGATTTCGGCGAATACTTGCCGACGGATGCGATCGTTTCAGGCGGAAACGCCGAAACGCTTCACAATACGTGGCCCGTTCTGTGGGCGAAGCTCAATCATGAAGCGATCAGCGAAACGAAAACAAGAGACCTATTCTTTTTCACGCGGGCCGGATTTACGAAATCGATTCCCTACATCCATTCGATGTGGGCGGGCGACCAACACGTCGACTTCTCCTATCGAGACGGGCTCGCCTCGGCGATCACGTCCATGCTTTCGATGTCGGTTACGGGAATCGGTCTTACGCACAGCGATATCGGTGGCTATACGACGATCTTTCACATGAAACGAGATAAGGAACTGTTCATGCGTTGGACCGAAATGAACGTCTTCACGCCCTTGTTTCGCTGTCACGAAGGCAACAAGCCCGAAGTCAATGTCCAGTTTTCCCATGACTTGGAAACCCTCGAGCATTTCCGAACAATGGCCGATTATTTTTCGCACCTTTCGCCTTATCTCAAAGACATGAAGGCGATCTATCAAGAAAAGGGAATACCCGTTAACCGTCCTCTTTTCTTTCACTTTGACGAACAAGAAGCCTATACGTGCATGCATCAGTTCATGTATGGATCGGATTTGCTTATTGCTCCTGTGATCGACCGAAAAACACGTGCGATGGACGTCTATCTGCCCAAGGGCTCCTGGGTTCAACTTTTCACGGAAAAGACGTTTATGGGCGGTAAGATCCATATCGAAACGCCACTCGGAAGACCAATCGCCTTTTACCGCGAGGATTCGTCCTACCGCAGTCTTTTCGCGGATATCCGTCATCTGGAAAAAGAAAGCGCGATCTCGACTAAACTGTACCCGATAAAACGGACACTTTGAAAAAAACCGCCTTCAATGATATGACAGGCGGTTTTTCCTATGAACAGGGAAGAGATGAGTTAGAGCTTATCGTATTTGATCGCTTTGCCGTAAGCCTTTTTGATCGGATATTTCTTTTCCGTCTTTTTAAGCTTTTTCAAAACGATTTCCTCGGGGTCGAATCCATAGTGTTCACACATGAAAAGACAATACGTCATGATATCGGCGACTTCGTCTTCAACGTTTTCAAGATCAGTCGCTTGGGGACTCCACTGAAAGTTTTCTAAGAGCTCGGCGGCTTCCAAAGTGATCGACTTCGCGAGATTCTCCGGCGTGTGATACACATCCCAACCTCGTTTTTTGCGAAAGGCGATGAGTGTTTCGATGAGTGCTTTCATGCATATGCTCCTTTGTTTGTTTTTCAAGCGGCTTCTCTCGGTTTCCCAAAAAAGCGCTTGAGACGTTTTTTCACGAGGGGAGGGATAAAGACGACATAGATCAAAGAAACGAAAATCCACTTTAAGTAAACCGGAATATTGATCTGCGTCAACATGTTGATCGATAACACCATGACGCTCAGTGCGAGCGTCGCGTATTGGATCGGGTGTTTCTTCGGTTTCAACAGGACGGATAGGAAAGGAACCAGAAAAAAGAGTACCATCCATCTCTCCCACGCTCCCGTTTCCAGACCGACCATGAGATAGAGGATACCGATGATCACGGGCAAGCCGTTCAGTACTCTCGTTTTCAAGGATCCGATCATGAAAAACCGGGAAAACGGAAAAAAGAGCCAGATGATCACTCCGGCATAAAAATAACCACGGACAAAAAGCAGAACGGATGCGATGAAAACAACGACTGGTACACAAAAAAAGATCAACATCCGATAAAAGTCGGCGCGTGCGTGTCCTTTGACGAACCGTTTCGCGCGATCGATCGGTTCTTCTTTACGGTTTTCTTTCATGTCGATCACATCCTCCTTCAACGCTTCATTCTAACACTCGACTCGCGTTTCTGTCAAGTTTCCAGGAGGCCGACTTCGATGGTCTGCATGTCTTTTTTCAAAGCGTCGAGTTCAATGGAAAGACCCGGTTTCCGATAGGGGTAGAAAACCGGTTCGAAAGGAACGGACTCGCCATCGATTCGAATGCCTTTAAAGGAAAAATCATAGATGATCTTGACGCGCTTTTTGTTAATCGAAAAGTCAACAAGGAGTCCGTCATAGGCTTTAGGAAGTGATGGAGCGATTACGAGACGTTCTTTTTCTTTTCTGATTCCTAAAAACGTGGAAATGAGCTGGTTGACATAAATTCCCGGACCACTCGAATAGAGTCGCCATCCGCCTTTGACGGACACGTTTTGTTTTTTGATGTCGAAAAAGCGCGCTTTCGCTTCATAGCGGTCGTAGAACCAGGCATCCGAACTGCTGAAATAGAGATTGCTTTGTCTGAGATGGGCGTTTTTGACATTCTTCTCGATCAAAATCGGACAAATGGCATAGAGCCCTTCCATCGCTCGCTCGGATTCTCCGACCATAGCCATGGCTTCGATGTAGCGAATGTGCGCGTGCACATACTGCAAACCGATTTCACGACCGAAGTTCGCCGCCGTTTCGGCACGCGTAAAATACGTCGTTTTTCCGCCTTGGTAGGCGACCGCCTGATCCATGAGGCGCGCACCATCCGGATGCCAGAGATATCGATCGATCGTATCTTTGAACGTCGCGATCTGTTCGGGTCGGGCAATGCCCGATAAAATCGCCCGGTTATAGGATAAAAGGCGATATTTCAGACCGGTGGTATCATCACGGGGATGAAGGAGTAAGCGGTTATGTTTCGAAAAGATCACGAAACCGGCAGGAAGACCCTCTGCGACCATATGGGCGTGGTAGTCCTTTTTGATGTTTTCGGCGCGCACGAGCAACGATTTAGAGAAATCTTGGTCATAGCCTTCGATCTCACGGCCGAACAGGACCAGACTCTCATAGAGAAGCGCCGTCGTCCATGACGAGGACATGCTCTTTGTCAGTTCATGGTTCGCGGGTTGGAGCGTATCGTTCCAATCCCCTCCGCCATAGGCGGGTAGATCCGTGCCTTTGATCATGTCTTTTTCGATTCGATCGACCTGACGCTTGACGTGATCGATGATCGGTTCCGGGCAGCCGAACGTCCCTTTGTCCTTGGACATGTATCGGACCTCTTCCTTTAGAATATCGAGATCACCCGTTTGACGCAGATACATTCCGAGTGCTTTTATCGGCCAAACGATGATATCACCGTGTGAATCGTGGGCCTGAATCGTTTCATAAGGCTCTGCCATGAACCACTGGGGGAAATCACCGGTTTCTAAGAATTGGCGCTCATAGACCTTGATGATCACATCACGCGCAAGGTCTTCGTGTCCGTTTGCAAGAAAGAGTTCGAATGGCCCTTGAAGCACGTCTCTCGTTCCCCAGGCTGCGCCATTATACTGTTCGAGCCCATGGGGCGACGCATAGTGAATGAGGGCGTTGTGGGTATACCAGAAACGGATGGCGTTGAGCCGGTCGAGATCCGCTTGATTCTCGCGGGACGAAACGCGCAAATCATGTGTGAACCCGTTGAAAAAGGCGATCCCTTTTTGATCCGCTTCTTCATAGGTCATCGTCTTGTCACTTGGATATGTGTCTGTTGTTGTCGCCCGAATTTCAATGTCAACGTGTGCCTGCTGGTCATATTTTAGCCCGATCAGTCCCTGGTTTGCTGTAAGACCGAGAAGATCGTTTTCCGTGAGCAACTGACCGGATGCGTCATAATCGATTCGGTACTTGAGCGAGGGTACGTGCTGATCGATCATCGAGCCTTCGGTCGGATAAACCGTGATTCCTGTTGGCGTTCGTTCATAACGGATATCATGAACGTATTCTCGTCCCGCCATGAGAATCTGCATCGTCACGATCAGATCGAGCGGTCGTTTTTTAGTCGAATCGAGTTCGATTTTGATCGTGCCGGTCGAAATGTCCACGTAAGAGGATACGACAATCGTATCGTTTTCTAGCACATAAACCCACTTCGTCGTCGTCGCACCGACTTCGTATCTGGTGGGAAGTCCGAAAATCCGGTAGGTGTTCCCATCCTTTAAATACATTCTAAGTCCGGCGAGCTTGTTTAAGTCGAGGGGAGAGCGCACGTCTCCTAGAAGCTTGTGAAAACTCGTATTGCCATACGTAATGTGCGAGGAGAAAACACCGAACATGTAGTTGGTGGTCGCCATAACATGCGCGCCTAAAATGTCTCCCCCGATCATCACGTGACCGTGCGGTCGTTCGACGAGGCGTTCTTTTTTTTGCGAAACGACGTGATGATCGCTGTCCGTGAAGTTCGAGAGCACGTAACCGTCACGGATTTCGTTCAGCCGATTCGGCTCAAGGCTCTGATCGAGTCCCGTTATGGGGTTGGAAATCGATAGCAGTCTTGTCTCATCCCTTTCACGCGGCAAGGTCCATCGACGCGGAGCGGATTTCACGAGATCGGGCATGACCAAAATCGTGTCCTGATCATCGCGTTGACGGCTGTAGGAACCATAAAAAGCGCCATAGGATACATCGTCGGTCACCTCGATTTCGTCGGTCATGAGTGCGACATAGGAAAACTCGTATTGATAGACGCGTGACTCGAGTTTTTCCATAGCGAGTGCTTGCGGTATGGCTGTCGCTTTATATTCGGTACCGAAAAATTGGAATCCGTCGGTCGAATAGGACGTTGTCGCGAACGTCGATCCGACTTCGAGAACGCGAGCACGACCTTGATTTTGTCTTGAACGAACAGCGTATCCGTTTTCAGTTGGAAACGCCTTATGGTCGATATATTGCGAAACATAGTTCTCATTGTTCAAAATGGCGTTCTCATCGCTAATCCCGACGTCTTGTCCATAGAGCAGATCGACCTTGACGGGTTCACTCGAACGCATGAAAACCTCATACGTCCAATGCGTCTTGTGGACCGTCAAAATGACCTGATATCGAATCGAAAGAAAGGCACCTTGATAATAGGCACGATGATCCTTGCTCGAAAACGTACTGGCCGAATGGACACCGAGTAACTTGGCATGAAGAAAACGATCGCCTTGGCGGACGCGCAAATAGATATTTCCGACTTGTCCATCGAGCGTGTTCCCCCGCAAGAGATTGAGCTGATCGTTTTCATCCATGATGCGATAAACATCCCCGGTCGAAAGAAGTTCGAAGCGGATGCCGCCGGATTGAAGCGTATGCGTATCGATCTGATTTCTAATCGTTTTCATGTATTTCTCCCTTCCTCGAGTTCGAAGGTCTCGACGAGGCAATCGCGAGCATTCGAACCGACCATCACTCGAAACGTCCCTGTATCATAAATGCTTCGTCCCGAAGCGTCGCGATATGTCAGATCAGCGAGCGTGATCGAAAACGTAATCGTCTTTGTTTCATGACCGTCAAATCGGATTTTTTGAAATCTTTTAAGCTGTTTGACCGGTCTGGCGATTCTCGCATACTCGTCTTGAAGATAGAGTTGAACGGTTTCCATACCGGCAACAGGCGATTCATTTCTGACGTCGACTGAGATTACGAGCCGATCGCTTGGGTCCATCAGACGCTTGGAGAGCGTTAAATTTTCATAGGTGAAAGACGCATAGGAAAGGCCGAACCCGAAAGGAAAGCGCGGTTCGTTTTCGACATCGAGATAGAAGCTTACGAACGGATTTTGATCGTTCGCTCCCTTTTTCGGTCGACCCGTTTTCAAGTGGTTATAGTAGATCGGAATCTGTCCTTGGTGTCGTGGCATGCTCATCGGCAGTTTCCCGGAGGGGCTCACCTCGCCCTTGATGAGTTTCGCCAAGGCTTCGTTTCCCTTGGAACCGAGAAACCACGCCCACATGATCGCATCCGCCGCTAAAATCTCTTCGATGACGAGCGGGCGTCCCGCATAGATGATGACGACGAGCGGTTTTTCGAAAGATTTGGCGTACTGATACCAGAGCACATCTTCATGCTTGAGCCCGATTCCCGCTTTGGAGTGCGCTTCGCCCGATTCATCTGAGTGTTCGCCGATTGCGAGCACGATCACGTCACAGTTCGCCAGATCGCTTCGTTCTTCCCAACGATCCTCGGCGCTAACGACATCCATGCCTTCCTGCTTCAATGCGCGGTCGAGCGCCGTATTGATCGCCGCTTTACCCCGCCAGGACCACGGTCCGTTCGTATCCTTTGTTTTTGCGTGTGAACCGATGAGCGCGATCCGTTTTCCCTTGATCGGAAGGACACCCTGACGATTTTTCAGAAGAACCGGACATTCGAGCGCGACCGTGAGCGCTTGGTCCATGTGTGCTTTCGAGCCGACGCATGCTTTCTCGAGTTCTTCGTTCGCTCCCTTATAAGGATTTTCGAACAAACCGACCTGATCTTTGAGTTTAAGAACGCGTAAAACGGCTTCATCGAGTCTTTTCATATCGAGCTTGCCTTGCTCGATCAAGGACTTGACATGCTTGATGTAACAGGTCGAGGCCATTTCGATATCGAGCCCGGCCTCGAGTCCGAGCTTCGCGGCCTCTTTCGAATCCTGCGCGACGCCATGAGCGATCACTTGATTCAAACTGTCATAATCGGAAATCGTGACGCCGTCGAACCCGAGTATGCCCCTCAAGACACCGTCGAGCAAGTCCTTGTTTACGGTTGCCGGAACGTAGTCGACCGTATTGAAAGATGTCATCGCCATGCGGGCACCGGCGTCAATTGAACCCTTGTAGCCGTCGAGATGATCGTTTAAAAGACTCAATCGCGAGAGATCGACGGTATTATAGTCCCGACCGGCTTCCGATTTACCGTAAGCAGCGACGTGTTTGACACACGATACGAGATTGCCGTCTTTTTCAATGCCGTCGTTCTGATAGCCTTCGGTCATGTTGTAAGCGAAAACGTAGTTGAGATAGGGATCTTCACCGAAACTTTCGACCACGCGTCCCCACCGGGGATCGCGGGCGATATCGGCCATCGGCGAAAAGGTCACGTGGATTCCGGCAGTCGATGCCTCGATGGCCGAGATCCGCGCCACCTTGAAGGCTAGATCCGGATTGAAGGATGAAGCGAGTGCCAGAGGCACGGGAAAAATCGTTTCATAACCGTGAATGATGTCCGCCATAAACAAAAGCGGTATTTTGGCCGTACTCTGCTCGAGATATGTCTTTTGGACCTCGATCATTTCCTTAGCGGAGCCGATGCCGAGTACGGAACCGGTCCGATAGATCCGTTCTTCGGAAATGCCGAGATCCCGAACGTGGCCAAAGATTTGTTGCTGGATGTCCTTGACGTAGAAAAAGGGTGCGAGTTGAACGAGTTGTCCGACCTTTTCATCGATCGTCATCGCTGCAAGTTTGTTCTGAATGTTCATAAATCCTCCTTAGCATGATTCTCTCATGATGATCATCCCTTTCGGGTGAAATTGTTTCGTTTCGTCTCTTCCTTCGATAATACGAATCATCGCACGCGCGACGTGTTCGCCCCAGTTCTTATGGTCGATACCGATCGTCGTAAGTTTCGGCGTCACGTAGCTTGCGAGATAGATGTTATCGAACCCGGCGATCGCGACATCGGCAGGAATATCGATCTTGGTTTCTTTGAAGGCCTGTATGAGACCGATCGCTGATTCGTCGTTCGCACAGAAGATAAATCGTGGCAAGCTCTTCTTTGATCGCGCGATCTTAAGTCCTTCCTCGTATCCGCCCTGAATGGTAAAGTCCGCCTGATAGAAGGCGTGATCGTCAATTCCGAGTTCGGCGAGCGCACGCTTGAAACCTGCATAGCGTTCGTTGTTGTTGCGGGCATCGAGCGGGCCAGAAAGATAGCCGAACGTATCGTATCCTTTCTTCTGCATATCCTTGATGAAGGCATATACGAGTTCGGCGTTATCGATCGTCGAGGTGTGGATGTTTTCGCCCTCGAGGCGACGGTCGAGCAGGATCAAGGGAAACCCGCGTTTGGCATAGTTCAAAAGAATGTCATCGGATAGTCCGCTATCGAAGATGATGGCGCCGTCTACTTGTCTTTCATTGAGCAAATTCGAAGACGATTGTCCGGAACTGACAATAATATTATAACTGTTTTCCTGAAGTTTTTCGCGAATACCTTCCAATACATCGCTAAAAATCGGACCAGAAAACCCGTAAACGAAGACACCGACGTTGCCGGTTCGTTTCATCTTGAGATTTCTCGCTACCCCATTGGGGTAGTAATTGAGGTCGAGTGCGGCCTCAAGCACGCGCTTTCTCGTCTTGTCCCGTACTTTGGGTAAGCCGTTTAAGGCATAGGATGCTGTGGAAATCGAAACACCGGCTTTTTTTGCTACATCTTTGATCGTAGCCATCTAATCATCTCCTAATTGTGTCATCAAGGCGTAATATGGGGGAATGTTCATCGCTTTCTTGATTTCTAGAGAACGATCGTTTGAAATGAGGAGCTCCGCGTTTCCGAAGAGTCCGAGATCAATCGACTCGGTTTGATCGCTAAAGGAAGCGAGCACGAGTATATGCTTGTTTTGCAAGGTTCGAAGGTAGGCGAAGACGCGATCATTTTTCACATCGACAAGACTGAAATCTCCTAAGAGAAGTGCCTCCTCCTTTTTCCTGAGTTCGATCAAGGACTCGTAATACGCATAAATGCCTTGATCGTCCGACCGATCCTTTTTGACGTTGATCGACCGGTAATTCGGATTGACCTTGAGCCAGGGTGTTCCGGTCGTGAACCCGCCGTGCGCACTGTCGTCCCACTGCATGGGCGTTCTCGCATGATCCCTGGACTTGGCGTGAATTCTTTTCATGATGTCTGCTTCAGAAAGTCCTTTATCTTTGAGTTCCTGATAGATATTGATCGTCTCGAGATCACGATAATCCTCGATCGGATACGTATTACCGGTCATGCCGATCTCTTCACCCTGGTAGATGAACGGTGTGCCTTTCATACCCATCATGAGCGTTGCGAGCATCTTGGCACTCATCATCCGATGCTTTTGATCGTCACCGTAGCGACTGAGCGCTCTTTGCTGGTCGTGATTGGTTAGAAAGAGGGCGTTCCAACCGTTATTTTCCATCGCGTGATGGATGTTTGAAAATACGTTTTTAAACCCTTCGAGATCGAGCGTTTTCTTGGAAAACTTGCCTTCTCCGCAAACTTCATCGAAGCTTAGATGGGAAAACTGAAAGAGCATGTCGAGATAGCCCTTGTCTCGATCCGTGACTTCGGCAGCGCGTTCAAAGGTAAGTGTCGGCATTTCTCCCACCGTCATGATGTCCCTGCCTTTGAAACACCGCTCATGCAGTTCTTTCAAGTAAGCATCGAGAAATGGTCCGTCGCCGAGTTTCTTCTGATCGACATCCTTGCCGATCAGGTCGATGACGTCCAGGCGAAACCCGTCGATGCCAGAATCAAGCCAGCGATTGACCATCCGATAGATCGCCTCACGCAACGGTTTATGGTGCCAGTTCAAGTCGGGTTGTTCCTTGCTGAAGAGGTGAAAATAATACTGCTTTGTCTTTTCATCATAAGTCCAGGCGGACCCGCCGAAAACCGAATAGATGTCACTTGGTTCATCCCGCCAGATATAGTAGTCACGATAGGGATCATCTTGGCCCGATGAGGCGCGTTTGAACCAGTCGTGTTCGTTCGACGTATGGTTGATGACGAGATCCATGATGATGCGCATGCCCTTTTCGTGGACAGCCGCGATGAGATCTTTTAAGTCCTCCTCGGTTCCGAACATCGGATGGACGCGATCGTAATCGCGGATATCATATCCGTTATCTTTCATCGGTGAATCGTAGACCGGAGAAAGCCAGATGACGTCGATCCCGAGCGTGCTCATGTGATCGAGTCTTTCTATGATCCCCCGGATATCCCCGATTCCATCGCCATTCGTATCCAGGAAGGAAAGCGGATAAACCTGATAGACGACAGCTTTTTGCTGCCACGTCAGCGCTTTTTCCATTTCAGAACCTCCATGCCTTCTTTGATAATCGGATGATCCATGTATGCCGCGTAAACGTCACCTTTCAGATAGGCGTTGGTCATGAGCATCTCAAGCCCCTTGTCGATCGAAAGGATTTTATCACTCGTCCACGCTTTACCCGTCATGTTGTAGGCATCCTGAAAACCGTAACGCCCCCAGAGCCCTGCGATCGCTTTCATCCTTTCGATGCCTTCGATCGCGACTTCCGGTATAAACGGCAAGGACCCGACGACCGCCATCGGACTGACCGTTCCATCGGTCTCGACTTTGTCGTTCACATTCGGCAGACCACTATAAACTCGATATCCGTCTTTCGTATCGGAAGCGGTAAATCCGAACGTGTAGGGGGAAAAAGTCGGATAGGTCGTGCTCAGTTCGATCGACAAAGCGCGATGGGCCATGATCGCTTGTTGGGCATTTTCAAACCAGGATATGCCGTCCTCGTCATAGATGCCTTGAAGATCGAACCAGGCAAGCGGAAACTGATAGACGAAAAGTGCGTTTCCCGGCGTATAGACGTAGCGGATGTCCTGATACGTTCCATAAGTACGCTCAAAGCCGTCATAGAGTTTTCTCGCATATGGTTTCCCAAGTCCGGCGATGATGACGTAGAGCATGATCTGCTCCGCGAACATGTCCCACTGGGAAATGAATCCGGCCCTACCTTCCACGTAGTCGCCGTCTTGATCGGGATTGTAGGACATCGAAAGCACGCGTCTGTCCTTGTTTACGGACAGGAAAGCGTCAAAATCGATGCGTCCGATGATGCGCGCAAAGCGCTCATGGACGCGCACGTCGTCGAAATATCGATCGACGGTCATCATTCCGTTCAAGAGAAGCGCAGTATCGATCGTCGAGTATTCGGATTTCCGATAACGTTTGGCCGTGTCGTAGTCGAGATAGTGGGAAAAGAATCCGCGGAAATGGTCGGCTCGAAGTTCATATGTTTCGAGCGTTTTGATTACGATCTTTAAAGCCGTGTCATAGTCGATGTATTTAGCTTCGACGCCGAGCACGAGTCCGGATAACATGAACCCGCTTGCGGCAATCGAGGCGACTCCTCGTTTCCTGTTGGAATCGAGCGTCAGACCGTAACCGGGCGAGTCTTCCTTTAAGTTGGTATGCGCCATGAAATAGTCGAAGGCGCGTTTTTCAATGTCTTCGAGTCGATGTTTCTTCATGAATTATCCTTCGCTAGGTTCAAATTTGAGTACACGGATGGCCTCCGATACGTAAGGCACTTCCATATAAATGTCCCAGATCATGCCGGAAAGGTAGTTCTCGATCATGAGAAGCGAGATACCCTTGTCGATTCCGATCATATCGCTCGCGAACCAACCGTTCGTCGAATGCGTCAAATTGTAGGCGCCTTTGAAGCCGTAATCCTCGTTCAAGAAGCGTTCGTAGGTCGCGTAGTTTTCGATTGCAGCGATACTTTCTTCGGGGCGAAACGGCAAGGAACCGAATGCTCCGTATGCCGGAACGGTTCCGTCGACGACGTGGGCGTTACCGGCGGAAGGAGCGCTACCGTAAGGACCGACATAACCATCGGGTCCATCGGTCGCGGACATGCCCCAGGAATTCTCGTGGATCCCGGGATGTTCGTCTTGCGTCTTGGCGAAGGCGATCGCGGCGTCGACGGCGTTTTGACTGTTTCGAAACCAGTTTGTACCCGTCTGATCGTCATAAGAGGCGAAGTCGAACCAGGCATGCGAGTACTGATACGTGAAAAGACTTCCGGTCCAGGTCAGATAAAAGGCGTCATACGTCTCGGTCGGTTCCGCCAGGACACTCGAAAATTTCATCAGATCATAGGCGCCCTTACCGACGGGATAAGTCGGTGATCCCGCGGAAAGGATATAGATCATGAGCTGTTCACCATACATGTCCCAATAGCCTTCGAATCCCGTTTCCGGACGATAACCCATATAGAACTTGTTCATGACCGGATCGAAATACCAGTCCCATTCGACTTCTTCATAGAGTTCATAGGCGAGTTGCTCGGTCCTTCCACCGAAATAACGTCCGACGACGAGCGCTCCGTTCATAAGAATCGCGGTATCGATGACAGACACTTCCGAATTCCAAGCGCGTAGCCCTGTTTCCATATCCACGAAATGGTACCAGAACCCATGCGTACGCTGCATATCCCTAAGAGTCAGAAGCGTATGATAGGCGCGCTCTTCTCCCGCTTCTCGTGTAATATAGTCGGATTCGATTCCAAGAGGAAGTGCCGAGAGTCCGAATCCGACCGAAGCGATCGACGCGATCCCGCCGGGATTACCCGTGAACGTGTTGTACCGATCGGGAATGAGTCCGTAACCGTCCGAGTCGAGGTCGTCGTTGGCGCGCTCGTAAAAGAACGTGAAGGCGCGCTCGTGTTCATATGCAAGAATCTCGGGTATATCTTCCAAAACATCGGTGCGATAGAGCTTGTCGTTATCTTCGGGCATTTCGGTATCGTCTTCGCTCGGTTCACAGGCGACGAGCACGAAGATTCCCAGAAAAACGAGTAAAACGATCAATAATCTGTTCATAATAGTTTTCATTGTTATTCTCCTGTAACTCCAGTTTTTTCAACGCCTTCGACAAACCACCTTTGGATCGTGAAATAGACGATGAGCATGGGTAAGATAATGATGAGGGTTGCGGCCAGACGAACGCCTTCGTTGAGCTGCATCAGCTGCTCGGAAGCGTACATCTGCGCGTATTCGGATACGAAGTTCGCGAGCCTGAGTTGCAGGTTCGGATACGCCGATCCGAGGAAAAGCGAGGCGATATAGGTCTCATTCCAATACCAGACGAGACCGAAGAGGAAGGACGTGATGAAGGCGGGAACCGCCAGAGGCACGCCGATCCGAAAGAAGATGTAATACGGTCCGGCCCCGTCGATCTCGGCCGCTTCGTTGATGCTCTTCGGGATCATCTTGAAAAACTGGTAGAAGATCAAGACGAAGATGGCCGCGTTGATGCCCTGACCGAAGATGGCGGGAAGAATGATCGCCCACGGACTCTCGAGCAAATTGAACTCGAAGAACATGACGTAGCGGGGAATCATGTAGACTTGAACGGGAATGATGAACGTCAAGAGGACGAGGACGAACCAGGTTTTCTTGAACTTGAAATCGTATTTGGCGAAACCATAACCGATGACCGACGTGACGAGCGTCTGGATCAACGCCGGTAAGAGCGTGACAGGAAGACTGCCGAAGAGGGTCGGCCAGAAATTCATGACCTTGAAGGCACGCTCGTAGTTTCCGAAATAGAGTGAAGACGGAATCCAACTGACCATGGGATTGATGATGTCGGACATGCTCTTGAGACTGTTTGAAAGCATGTAGAGCATCGGATAGATATAGAGGAACCCGATGCTTATGAGTAAGGCGTAGATGACGAGATTCGCTAGTGGCGAAAGCGCTCCATGCCGACCGTAGACGAAATGTTTGAGATACGTGGTAAACGTCCGTTTTCTTTTCATGTCATCGTCCCTCCTTTTTCGGGCGGAAGAGAAGGGCGGAAAGCGCGATGATCGTCATGACGATGATGAAATAGACCCAGGCCATGGCTGACGCCATACCGTAACCCGTGTTCGTGTTGAACATGTTCGACTTGATCGCCAAAATGACCTCGTTTTCACTGAACGTCGAGAGGAGCACGATCGTATAGATGAGGTTGACAAAGACGAGATTCGACAACGAAGGAAGGGTGATCTTCCAAAACGACTCCCACGGTCCGGCACCGTCGACACGGGCCGCTTCATAGATCTGCCGGTCGACTTTTTGGAGTCCCGCCAAAAAGATCAGGATCTGGACACCGGAAAACCAAAAGATGATGATGATCTGACTGAAGACGCCAAGAATCGGATCGGCAAACGTCGGGCTCAGGCTCCGCTCGATGAGCGAGATGAACCCGTAACTGGCGAAAATGTTCGTTCCTCCGGCACCCTGGGAAACGAGTTCGCTAATGACGGGACCGGAAGAAATGATGACCGGCAAAAAGAAGATCGACCGAAAGATACCTCGGCCCTTTATCTTTTGGTTGAGCAAAACGGCGATGATGATCGAGAAGACGATGATGATCGGAACTTGGAAGACGAGTTCTTCTAGAAACGACAGAAGCGCTTCGACGAAAGCGAAGCCCTCGTCGATCTGAAAGATGTTTCTAAAGTTCGCAAACCCGTGATACGTCAATTCGATCCCGCTTCCGAGAATACGAACCTCGGACAGACTGTAGACGAGACTCGCGGCGAAAGGATAGACCATGAAGACGAAAAAGCCGATGATCCAAATACCGATGAAGGAATAGCCGATTAAGTTTTCTCGCGTGTTTCGACTGATTTTCATGGTTTTCTCCTAATCCTTTGTGCGAACGAGATAGTTCTTGGCCAAAACGCGCACAGAACCGTCGTCATAAGGGGTATCGCCATAATTGATGATCATCGATACGCCGTTGTCGTAAGTTGTCTTGACGACACCGGATCCAAGTACTTCCCGGTTGATCATGTCCGCCCCGACAACGTGTTTGAGTGCGCCGTTGACAAAGTCATAGTACGTCACTGTCGCTCGTTCGATATCGGAAAACTTCGCGGAATAGATCGATTCGAGCGCCGTTTCCTGCAAGTACTTCGTCGATTTGTCCGTCATGACGAAGGACGGATAAACGTTGAAATCGATGAGACGCAACAAATCGTCACGCGGATAGGGATAGAAGTTCGCATAGGGGGCGAACAAGGGGACGTTTCCACCCAGAACCATGGAAAGGAAAGGCACCGTATCGTCGAACGTGACGTATTGTGAGGAGAACATCGGCATGTCGAAGATCGCATCCGATGACTTCCAGAGATAGCTGTTCGTATCGTGCGTATAGATCGGCAGACCACTCATCCTTAGCGTGTCCTGTAATAAGACGATCAGATCGCGTGTCCGTCGATCGTTCGCAAAGTCCCCATAAAGAAGACTTCCGACAGACGAAAGCGACAATGCATCGATCGCCTCTTTCTCATATCGGTTGATGCCTTCAACGAGGATGTCTTCGACCTTGTCGTAGTCGAGCACATACTTCGTATCGGTCGCGCTCGCATAAGCGTAGTGACCGTCATTGATCTTTTTGGCGAGGTCGACATAACGATTATAACCGCGCGAACGATCGGATGCCTTCATGACTTCGATCCCGTAAGACAGGGATTCGACGATTTTTTGGAGCTCGCGAAGTTCGTCATCGGTCCCGATTTTTCGTGAGAGTCCGCCATAATCGGGGGGCGCCCAGGTCACGCCGTCCTTGTCGAAACCGAGTATGTTGGCGTAGATGTGATCGATGTCCTGGCGGTTGAGCGCTTCGACGATTCCAATCATGTCCGAAAGCGTCGTCATCAGGGTCGTTTCGGTAAACAAGAGGCCATCCTTTTTTTCAAGACCGATGAAATCGAGACGGATCGGTATATCCGATCGTTCTTCCGGTTTTTCCCGGTCGCCGAAAAGCACTTCGCGATAGCGATTGGCCATCCCGACGTAGTTGGCCTCTGCGCCGTCTAGGACGTGATAGGTCAGATCGATATCGACCGGGTTTCGGAAATCCTGCAAGAGCGAGATCGTATTGCCGCTACGATCGATCGGTTGGGCGTACGTGCGACGGTAGACGAAGTCGGTGAAAACATTGGAAAATCCTCGATTTCGAAAGGGAAAATAGTAGTTGATTCTTCCATAAGCCGCCCCCGATTCGATCGAAGCGAACAAAGCGTTTTGATCGACGCCGTGTACCGTACCGAAGACAGGCGCGTAAATACGCGCGCCACCGGTAACAAAATCGCTCATATCGTCTAGCGTGTTGTAGCCGATGCTTCGTCCGTAGATCTGTCTTAAGTAGTTCGAACTGACGAGCGGATCCGCGGCCTTATGGTCGATCAGCGCACCGACGCCATCCGGCAGAAAGACGTAGCCCGGCGTATCGTCCTCATAGACGGCGCCAAAATAGGGGTAGACCTTAAGACTCGCAATCCGGAAATCCCCCTCTTCTCGGATACCGCTTTCCGGTATTTGAATGCGTAAGCCGTTCGCATCATAGGTCACGATCATCCGTATTCCGATCTTCGAACGGCCGAAGACGACCATCGCTTCGAAGCCGTTGTCGATTTCATGGAAATCGATCGTCGTGCCCGGTTGAAAGATGTTTTCTTCGGTGATCGCGTAATTCGTCGTTTGAACGTTGAAGGATTCGATGATGAGCGCGCTTTGCGCGCGTTCGGAAAAACTCATGGATACGTCGTATCGATTCGTATCGATCGCCGAGGACCAAAGGTATCCGCTTTCTCCCCGGATTTGCAGAGCGAGCGACTTCTGATCGACGTGAAGGTCGCCGGCATCGGTTCGAATCGTCGTCGCGTCCGCGAAGATCGTCTGATCATTGACCGCGATCCGATCGGTTTTTTCGTGGGTGTACCGGTTCGAATCGACGAACGGACTGATGACGTCGAAACCGGGAAGACCGATGTCTTCCAAGGCGTCATCCGTCCCTAAAGCAAGCACCAAAGGCACAGAAAAGACGAGAATGAGGATGAAAAGGATTCGTCTAAACACGGTAGATCACCTCCCGAACAAGCGCGATCAGAAATTCGATCAATTGCCCCATGAAGGCATAGATCAAAAGTCCGATCAAAATGACGATGAACATGCCGAATAGGATGATGAGCACGTTTTTAACCGTCTCGAAAAACGTATAGTTGTGCACGCCTTTGACCGACATGAACAGAAGAAGGAACGTATAGACGAGAATCATCTGATGGTAAAAGTTAAAGATGAAGGTCTCGTTATAGGTCAAATAGTTCGACAAGAGCGTCATCGGCAGTGTCAAGAGGATATAGGGAATCAGCATATAGGTAGTCGAAATGAAGACGTCTTTAAACCGTCCTTCCCCGTCATTCAAAGTCGAGACGAGATAGTTGACCGAAACGTAGAGAAGAAAGACGCCCAAAACGATTGCCAGTTCGACGACGACACTGTTTAGATCCGGATCACGAAAGAGAAAACCGGTCAGATAGTTGTCGAGAAGATAGACGAGGACGAAGAGAAACAAGACGATCGCGCCGGACCGATAGCTCGCCTTCTCTTGTCGCTTGATGCCGTAATAGAGGTCGAAGGGTCGCTTGAAGACGTTTAGGCTGAAGCGAAGTTCGCTTAAAATCGGCCGACTCAGAAACGCTTTTTTCCGTTCGCGATAGACGCTATAAACCGGTGACTTCCGTAAGAAGAGCAGCGAGACTTTCAAGAGGACATACGTCCCGATCAAAAGGATCAGAATTTGGCCGAGATGATCCTGAATGTAGGCGTTTCTGATTTCCCAGAACGTTTCGGAATAACCCTCATAATCCCGGGCGTCATAGAACGACTCGAGCGCTTCTTCGTAGCGCTCCTCTTTCGAAAGCGATTCGCCCATGGCGGAATGCGCGAGCGCGAAGGAAGAATTTTGCCGTAGGATCTCGGCGAAGAGAGGCTTGCTTTCCAGGTAGCGACCATCGTTATACATGGTCACAGCCTGGTGGACGAGGTCGACGAAGACGGTCTTCTGATAGACCATGACCTGGTTATAGCCCTTGTCGAGAACATAGAGATTCCCGGAAGAATCGGTCAGTATCGCCCGCGGCTGGAGCGTTAAACCCAACGTCTGAGTCAATCCCGTATCCCGGGTATTGAACTGGAAGAGGAGTCGGCCGTTCGTCTCGTATTCGTAGACGGTTCCGTCTTCACCGACGAGATAGACGTATTGGTCGTCGCTCATGTAGACGTCCGTGGGCGGACGTATCGGATAGAGGGTATCGCCCCTGAGCGTATTGACTCCGGAAATGTTCAAGCGCTTGAACGTTTCCGTTGCGTTCTGGTTGGTCGTCAACAAGGAGCCCTTGTGTCCGATCGCGATGTTCGTCGGTGATGATGGCAGGCTCTCCGCGAGATCGGAATCACCGACAAAGAAATCATAGAGAATCCGCCGCAGACTCAAAGGAACCGCATTGATCCCGATATAACCGATGAATTCTCCGGCATAGTTGAGCTGAATGACACCGGCGGTCGAACCCTCACCGATGACGTAGATCGAATCGCTCGAGTCCACCGCGACTTTGAGCGGTACGAAGTCGTTGTTCGCTCCAAAAATCGGTGAGGTCGGACGGACGAAGGTTTCTTTGAGCGTTCCCGAAAAATCCAAGAGAAAGATCGCTTTCGCGCCTTTATCCGCGACATAGATCGTCTCGTCCTTGACGAAAACGCCCATCGGCTGAACGAACTCGGGAACTTGGATTTCATCGACGAAAGCACCGGATAAATCGGTAATGAGAATACGCTTCGATCCGGTATCGGCGATATAGAAGAGGTCATCTTCGATGTCGAAGTCTTCGGGACCGTTCAGTCCGAGATCACGACCGAAAACACCGACCGGAACATAGGCGGTCTGCGTGGGAATTCGTCTTTTCTCGGCGTTGAGCGTATACGTCTGATACGGGATCCCGTAATCGGAAAGCGCGGAATCGGCCGCTGTATGAACGTGGGGGGAGAGCATCAAAATCGCGAGTAGAAGTACGATCGAAAGAACTCTTTTCATCCTTTTCACCTACTTGATTCCGGAATGGACCATCGTGCTCATGACCTTGCCTTGAAGGAAGATGAAGATGATCAGATTCGGGATGAACATGATCATCGTCGCGACAGCCGTCATCCCCGCCCCGGCGACGACGTTTCCTTGGGCCGAGAGCGTCCCCATGTAATAGGCGAATGTCTTGAGCGCATCCGAATTGACGTATGTCGCCGACGTGTCGGCGTTGTTCCATACGGTTTGAAAAGAGAGAATCGCGATGGTTGCGATCGCGGGTTTAATGAGTGG
Organism: uncultured Acholeplasmataceae bacterium; assembly: GCA_964444805.1. Classification (GTDB taxonomy): domain Bacteria; phylum Bacillota_I; class Bacilli_A; order Acholeplasmatales; family Acholeplasmataceae; genus RECG01. The sequence goes on from CAYUIK010000079.1 coordinate 22,028, forward strand.
CATAATGATTTTCCAGTAGATCATGATGTGCGAGGCTCCGTCGATCTTCGCGGCATCGATCAATTCATCGGGGATCTGGTCGATGAACTGTTTGACGAGAAAGAGTCCGACCGGAATCGCGATCATCGGTAAAATATGCACGTAAAAACTGTCGATCAGTCCGAGCCTTTCGATGACGATATAGCGCGGAATGACGACAGCCGCTCCGACGAACATGAGAGCGAGCGTATTGAGTTTGAAGATGACGTCCTTGATGTGAAACTTCATCTTCGAAAGCGCATAGCCGGTAATCGTACTCAAAAAGATCGATAAGAGCACGACGACCACGGTAATGAGTATGCTGTTGAAAAGATAGCGCGATACCGGAATACCCGTCGTCGTCGACGTGCGAAAGAGTTCGTTTAGATTGTCCAAGGTCGGTCGACGGACGAAAAAACGCGGCGGGTATTCGATCAGTTCATCGAACGGCTTGAAGGCATGATTGAAGATATATAAGAGCGGCAGCACCATGAGTGAAGCGATCGGCAGGACCATCAGCAGATACGGCAACTGCGCGAGCGAAAAGCGGGCGGGATTGACCTTGACCGCGCTGAAGCTCTTGATCTTTCGTTTTCTTGTTCGTTTCATAAGAGCCT
>CAYUIK010000080.1:0-16817 GCA_964444805.1 uncultured Acholeplasmataceae bacterium
TTGTATCAAACCTATGCTTTCAATATGGCGTTTCAAGGGGGACTCGAACCCCCGACCTACGGCTTAGGAGGCCGTCGCTCTATCCGCTGAGCTATTGAAACGAAACATACGGCAACATCCATTATAAAACAAACACCGCCGTATGTAAAGAATCAATTCGTCTCGAACTGACTGTAATAGAGTTTTGCATAGAACCCGTTTCTTTCCAAGAGTTCCGTATGTGTCCCCTGTTCGACAATATTCCCATCATCCATCACGAAGATCACATCGGCATCCTTGATCGTTGATAACCTGTGTGCAATGACAAAACTCGTTCGCCCTTCCATAAGACGTTCCATCGCTCGTTGAATCAGTACTTCGGTCCTCGTATCAACGCTTGATGTCGCTTCATCCAAAATCAGCATCGGACGATCGGCGAGCATCGCTCTACTGATCGTAAGAAGCTGCCGTTGACCCTGACTGATATTCGATCCACCCTCGAAGAGTTCAAAATCATAACCGTTCGAAAGCGCTTCAATAAAGTGTCGGGTCTGCGCCGCTTCAGCGGCCTTTTCGACATCCTCTTTCTTGACATCATCCGAACCATAAGCAATATTTTCATGGATCGTCCCTTCAAAGAGCCAGGTATCCTGTAAAACCATGCCGAAAAGACTTCTTACGTCCCGGCGGGACATATCTCTAATATCGACACCATCGATTTCAATCGATCCGCGCTTAATCTCATAGAACCGCATCAACAGGTTCACGATCGTCGTCTTGCCGGCTCCCGTCGGGCCGACGATGGCAACTTTCTGTCCCGGCTTGATCTCAGCATTGAAGCCCTTGATGACGTCGACCTCGGGCGTGTAACCGAAATAAACGTCTTTAAACGTTACGTGCCCTTTCACTCGCTTCAATGTTTTCAGATCGTTTCTTTCGGGACTTTCTTCGGTTTCATTGAGCAAGTTGAAGATCCGTTCGGATGCGGCGGCAGTCGACTGCAGGACGTTCGCGATGTTTCCGATCGACTGAATCGGTTGATTGATCTGTCTTGTATATTGAATGAAAGATTGGATAACGCCGACCCGAATCACAAGGAGCGGGTTAGAAGACAAAACGAGCAAAGCACCGACTGCAGCAACGAGAATATAGGCGATATTCCCGATAAAAAACTGCGTGGGAAACATGATTCCGGAAATAAACTGTGATTTCAGCGAACTGTCGTAGAGATCCTCGTTGATGCGCTCGAAGTTATCATATGCGGTCTTTTGATGATTGAAGACCTTGATGACGGTATGCCCACTGTACGTCTCTTCGATATGTCCGGTCAGTTCACCGTAGGACTTTGCCTGAAGACGGAAAAATTTCTGACTGATCTTGACGAACCGGCTGGCAACGAAAAGACTTAGAAGCGTCGTAGTAACAACGATCACCGCCAAAGGTACGCTCAAGATGAACATGATTACGAAAATGCCGACTAAAAGCGTAATCGCCCTGAATATTTGCGAGACGCTTTGTGTCAGCGTCGTATTGATCATTTCGACGTCATTGGTGACACGTCCGAGAATATCACCGAACGACTGGTCATCGAAAAACTTGAGCGGCAACCGATTGATCTTAGCGGACAGATCTCGCCGCATGGAATAGGTCAGGTTCTGGGTCATGCCCACGATCAAAAATGTCTGAAAATAATTGAGTAAAGCGGAAAGAAGATAGATCCCGGCGATCGTGAGAGCGAGTTCTCCCAAAGAAAGCTGGATCCCGAAGACGACATCGATCCGGCCGATGACGAACCCACCCGGATTTTGTTGGAACGCTTCGGCAACCTCGGATGTGATCAACCCGAGCAACCACGGTCCCAACACGGTCAAAAGCGAAGCAATAGCCGCGAAAAGACCGGAAACGATGATCTGCAGCCGATACGGTCTGAGATAGGTAAGAAGACGCTTCATCGTACCCGTGAAATCCTGCGGTTTCTCGATATAACGCATCCCTCTCGGACCGTTTTGGGGAGGATTCTTGACGGTCTTTTTCTCGTCTTGTTTCATGCGAGTTCCTCCTCGTCGAGTTGTGAGTAGGCGATCTCACGATAGACGTCACACGTCTTCATGAGTTCGTCGTGCGTACCCTTGCCGACGATGCGTCCTTGGTCGAGCACAATGATCTGTTCGGCATCCTTAATCGTCATGATGCGTTGCGCGACGATGAGTTTCGTCGCGTGGACTTCTTCCTTTAAAAGACGACGCAGTTTTCGATCGGTCGCGAAATCGAGAGCCGAAAAGGAGTCGTCGAACACGTAGATCAGTGGCTTCTTAGCGATCGCGCGGGCGATCGAGAGGCGCTGTTTCTGACCACCCGAGACGTTCGTTCCGCCCTGAGCGATCTCATGATCATAACCGTTTTCATAGGCATCTACGAACGCTTTAGCCTGGGCGATCGTCGTCGCTTTCTTCATGGCCTTTTCGTCCTGTGTTTCCCCGAGAAGGATGTTGCTGCGAATCGTCCCACTGAAAAGAACACCTTTTTGGGGAACGTAACCGATTAACCTGTAAAGGTCTTCCTGACGCATGTCCTTGATGTCGATGCCGTCAATCGTAATCGAACCGCACGTCCGTTCATAAAAACGCGGTAAAAGATTGATCAACGTCGATTTTCCCGAACCGGTCGAACCGATGATCGCCGTAACTTCCCCCGCTTTCGCGGTGAAATCGATGTGATCCAAGACCGGAACACTCGCGTTCGGATATTGGAAACAGACATCTGAAAAGACGACTTCGCCTTTCATCTCTTCCGGTAATTCGACCGGTTCATCCGGATCACGGATCAGGACTTCCATGGCAAGAACCTCGCCGATTCTTCGAGCGGAAATCGTCGCTCGCGGAATCAAGACGAAGATGATCGTTAAAAACATGAACGCCATGATCGCCCGCATCGCGTACTGCATGAGTGCCATCATCGACCCCGGCTCAAAGCCGTCGACACCGACAAAATACTTCGACCCGAAATACACGATCGCGAGACTCGTTCCGCCCATGATCAAACTCATGACGGGCCACATGACTCCGGTAACCCGATTGACGAAGACATTCAGCTTCATCGCCTTATGGCTCGCATCGTCGATCCGTGCGGCCTGTTCTTTTTCCGTATTGAACGCTCGGACGACCCTCAGTCCTGTCAAGTTCTCACGCGTAACGAGATTGAGCCTGTCGACGAGTTTTTGAATGAGCTGGAAACGCGGTAAGGTAATCGAGAAAATAATCGCGAGCATGATGACCAGACTGATGACCGAGACGATCAAAAGCATCGAAAGCGTCGGTTGCTGGGCAACCGAAAACGCGATCGCGCCGACAGCCAAAACCGGCTGCAAAATGATCATCCTGAGCAAGAGGTTCAAATAGTTTTGGAGTTGTTGAATATCGTTGGTCGAACGGGTAATCAGAGATGACGTCGTAAAATGGTCGACCTCTTTCATCGAAAAGGACTCGATCTTCTCGTACACGGCTTTTCTCAGATCACGGGCGAAACTCGCCGCGATCTTGGATTCCTTGTAGCCCCCGTAAATCGTGACGATAATGCTTAAAAACGTCACGGCGAACATGACTCCCGCGAGCTCCCAAATCCGTCTCGTATCGGGATCGATCGCGTTCTCGCTGATTCCGATCCCCTGACTGACGAGCATCCCCAGGATCATCGGCAACAACAAGTCTAAAAGAGCCCTCAAGGCGACCAGCCCGAAGACGAGAAGAATACCGAGACGATAGGGTTTAAGATATACGAGCATACGTTTCATGCCATAATTCCTCTCATGAAAAGGGAAAGATTACGAACTAATCTTTCCCAAGTCGTCGATTCGATCTAAAATTCGCAATAATTCCTTCGTGTCCGCTGCACCGAGATGGTCGACGAGTTTCATCAAAGGCCGGTAATACTGATCCCTGATCGACTCGACGTATGTCTTTCCTTCGTCCGTCAAACGAATGAAGGTGACCCGTAAATCCTTTTTCGACGTTTCTTTCGTAATGTATCCCTTCAAGACGAGATCCGCGACCTTATGCGTTACGGCCGGCAGGGTTACTCGCAAGGTCTTCGCGACATCGGATAACTTGACCTTCTGGTTCGTATCACAAAAGCCCACACAAAAGAGCACCATGATGTCGGCGTCGCTCAATTTCGTATCGATTCGCTTGTAAATGCCGCTTCGGCGGAATACCTGAAGCGAACGATCAAGTTTCTGCAATAACTGATAATCTTTCATGACTTCCTCCTTGCGTAAAAGGATTGGATAACTTATTTTATCTAATAATGGGCCGAAAGTAAAGTTATTGGCTTGTAAGACGCTGAAGAGCGTTTCGATAACGATCGCATTCATACGCCAACAAGCGCCTCTTTTCATCATCGACGCGGTCGATGATGTCTTCGATCACCTTGATCTTGAAGTCATAATAGGGTATGGCTTCCTGCTTCGTTTTAAGAAAAGGACCGAGCAGACGGTCCTCTTCGCTGAGTTCCATTTTTCCTCGTTTAGCTTCGATGATGACGTACATGTGCTGATCCGCCAGGACGTGCTCATCGGTAATCCTAAACCCCTGATCTTCGAGTCCCCGCCGAAGGACGTCATACTTGCCATTCGCCTGAAGCAGGCAATCAAAATCGTAAGCGGGGGCGTGTTTTAAAATGTCGAGAATCATGTTCGCGCCCATCCCGGCGATGATCGCGAGGTCGAACGGTTCCGTAATACCTTGAAACCCATCGGTCTCATAAAAGGATACGGGGTATCCCAAAAGCGTCTTGCGGGCTTGATCGAGCGGACCTTTCCGAATATCGGTCGCGATTCCGAATTCAATTCCTTGCCGGTCAAAGGCGTCCTTCAAAACATACCCGTGATCCGTCCCGATATCGATGATTCGTCGGTATCCCTTCGTCCGTTCGGCTAAAAAGGCAATGCGTTTACTTCTTGCCATAGTAAAACTCACGGAGCTTGTTCTGCCGCGAGGGACTCCGGAGTTTCCTCAGGGCCTTAGCCTCGATCTGGCGGATGCGCTCGCGCGTGACGCCGAACTCACGTCCGACTTCCTCTAGCGTATGATTCTTTCCGTCGAATAACCCGTATCTGAGACGCAAAACCTTCTCTTCCCGGTCGGTCAACGTTTCCAGGACTTCATCCAATGTCTGCCGAACCATCTCTTGTAACATGAACTCATGGGGCGTCAAGGCATTCGGGTCACTGATGAAATCACCGAGCGACGAATCCTCTTCTTCACCGACGTGCGCTTCCAACGAAATCGGTTCTTTGGCGATCCTTTGGATATTTTGCACTTTTTCCGGTGTAATCCCCATCTTATCCGCGACTTCCTGAATCGTCGGTTCTCGTCCGTAATCCTGGATGAGCTGGCGTTGGATGCGGATCATCTTGTTGATCGTTTCGACCATGTGTACCGGAATCCGGATCGTCCGTGCCTGATCGGCAACCGCCCGGGTAATCGCCTGACGAATCCACCAGGTCGCGTAAGTCGAGAATTTAAAGCCTTTTTCATAATCGAACTTGTCGACCGCACGCATGAGGCCCATATTACCTTCTTGGATCAAATCAAGAAACAACAACCCCCGTCCCACGTAGCGCTTCGCGATCGACACGACGAGGCGATAATTCGCTTCGACGAGCTTGTTCTTGGCGCGCTGGGCACGAGAAATCGTCTGTTTGAGTTCCCTGATATCGGCATCCTTGACGTCGAGCGTCCCCGTTTCGATCTCCGCGAGCTGTTCTTTGGCGTAACGGCCGCTGGAAACCTGCATCGCGTATTCCCTTTCTTGTTCCTGGTTCAAAAGCGGAATCTGACCGATTTCTTTTAGATACATCCGGACCGGATCGTCGATCTTGATGGACGAGGCGATCGTATCGATATTGACGAGTTCCTCTTCTTCGACTTCAAGGCCGGATAACGACAAGTCATCGGGTTCGACTTCGTCTAAGTCGAACTCGATTTCTTCCTCTTCGTCTTCTCCGATTTCCGCATCGTCACCGAGAACGTCGTCGATCTCTTCGATCTGGATGATATCGATGTCCCGATCGAGCAGCATGTGTTCGATCTGATAGTAGAGATCGCTATCCTTCGTCGTATACTTCGTGACGTCCTCGACATAGACGAACTTGTCTTTACCCGCTTTTTTGACGAGTGAAGCGATGATTTTATCCTTATCCATAGGTAATGCCTCCTATTTTCTTCAATTCTCCCTTGAGCGTGTCGCGCTCCTTGGCGTGAACGTCACCGTTTTCAGGGTCTTCCTTGATCTTATTGTTCAGATAGTCGATCCGTCTTTTCAGGCTCGCCTGCTTGATCGTTTCGACATAATGATCGACTTCCGATTCCTTGATATCCTGAATGAATTGGTATAGGATATCCTTTTTGATCTTTTCTTCAAAATAAGCCAGTTCTTCGTCGCTAATCGTCTCAATGAACGCTTTTTCATCAAAGGTATCGTGCTTGAGATAGTAAGCCTCGATCTTCATCCGCAAGGTTGCTGCAATATGATCGCCGTGGTCGCTCGCTTTTAGCCTTTTTTGCGCGCTCAACGCGATATCCCTCGAATGGATCATCATGAGAATCAAGGTCCGTTCCGCCTTCGTGTAGCGACTGGTTACCTCTTTTTTTACCGCCTTTTTCGGCGGGATTTCCCGCGGTTTGCGGGAAACGGCAATATCTGCGACATCCAAATTCAAGTCGCGAGCGAGCTTCTTCTTGTAGAAGTCCTTGACCGAAACGTCAGCATACCGGATCATCTTCTCGACCCGTGTCCGGAACGTCCTTCGGTCATTGGCGTTATCGAGGTTGCTGCCGTGCTTGTAATAACCGTAACGAAAGGCGTATCCGTCTTTCGTATGCTCCCCGAAGCGCGCTTCGTAGACCTCGGGCCCGTAGGCCTTGATAAAGTCATCGGGATCCATTTTTTCCGGAATCTCGAGCACTTCCGTTTTAAGCTTTTCCTGATCGAGCATCGTGATCGCCTGATCGGTCGCCTTGAGTCCGGCGTCATCACCGTCATAGGCGATGACAATGGAATCGGTCACGCTTTTAATCAAGCGCGCCTGGTCCTTCGTCAGCGCGGTCCCCATCGTCGCGACTCCGTGTCTGATCCCGGCGACATGGGAACTGATGACATCAAAGAAGCCCTCATAGAGCACGACCTGTTTGTTCTTGCGAATCTCGGATTGTGCTTCGTAGAAGTGGTAGAGCAATAACCCCTTTTTAAAAATAACCGTCTCGGGACTGTTGATGTATTTGGCCCGATCCTTGGCGGAAAGCGTCCTCCCGCTAAATCCGACGACGTGTCCTTTCGGGTCGGTAATCGGAAAAATGACGCGATCGCCGAAAAGGTCGTAATACTTCCCGTCGTCACCTTGTCCGACCAGACCGAGCGCGATCATGTCGCTAACGGCATAGCCCTTGTCCTTGAGCATCCGGTAAAGCGCGTCACCTCTCGTGGCATACCCGATCTGAAAATGATCGATGAGTTCACCTTGAACCTCTCGTTTCGCAAGATAGTCGAGGGCCTTTTCTCCTCCCTCGCTGTTCTTCAAGTTGAACTGATAGAAAAGGGATGCGTCGTGCATGAGCGTGTAGAACTTTTCGTTCGGATCCTTTTTAACACGAACGCCTTTGACCTCGATCCCAGCCCGGGATGCGAGTTCAAGTGCCGCTTCGTTAAATGAGATGTTCTTGATCTTCCTGAGGAACGTGATCGGCTGACCACCTTCCTTGCACGTCATGCACATGGCGATGTTCTTTTCCGGTGAAACCGAGAAACTCGGGTTCGTGTCGTCGTGAAAGGGACAGAGCCCCTTATAGTTCTTCCCTGCTTTTTCGAGTTCGATGTATTCGCTCACGAGTTCTACGATGTCGGTTTTCTCGTTGATTTCCCGTATGAGTTTATCTTCGATGATCCTCACCCTCTTTTGACGCTAAAAGGCGATCTCCCGTTCGATGTGGTCCTTTAAGTCACCAATCTTGATCCGGACCTGTTCCATCGTGTCCCTGTTTCTAACCGTGACCGTATCGTCTTCCATCGTATCCGGATCGATCGTCACGCACAAATACGTGCCAACGGCATCCTGCCGACGATAACGCTTACCGATGTTCTGGGTATCGTCATAGGTCGCATCGACATATTTCGAGATTTCCTTGTAGACTTCCATGGCCTTATCCTTATGCTGTTTCTTGATCAGCGGCAAAACCGCGACCTTATAGGGTGCGAGCGCCGGATGGAGCCGCAACACCTGTCTCGTATCGCCCGAATCGAGCGTCTCGACGTCGTAGGCGGAAAACAAGAAAGCCAGAACGAGTCGTTCGACGCCGACCGACGGTTCGATCACGTAAGGTAGATATCTTTCGTTCGTGACGGGGTCGAGATAGGCCAGATTTTCGCCCGAATGCTTCTCATGAGCGCTCAAGTCAAAGTTCGTTCGTGATGCGATCCCCCAAAGTTCGTCGAAGCCCCAAGGGAACTTGAAAACAATATCGGTCGTCGCGTTCGAATAATGAGCGAGCGCTTCCGGCTCATGGTCATCGAAAGCGAGCAGCTCGTCTTTCAGGGAAAGCGACTTGAGCCAGTCCATCGCGAACTGTTTCCAGTAGTCGAACCACGTGAGTTCGGTTCCCGGCTCACAGAAGAATTCGAGTTCCATCTGCTCGAACTCGCGCGTGCGAAAGATGAAATTACCGGGCGTAATCTCGTTTCGAAAAGCCTTCCCGACCTGACAGACGCCGAAGGGAAGACGCTTGCGCGTCGTTCTCTGGATGTTCTTAAAGTGAATGAAAATGCCTTGTGCGGTCTCCGGACGCAAATAGATCTGATTCGCTTTTTCCAAAACGACGCCCTGATACGTCTGAAACATCATGTTGAAGGCCCGAATCGGTGAAAAATCCTTGGCACCGCAGTTCGGACAGGTCACCCCGTGTTCTACGAGGTAGGACGACATCTCCGCGTTCGTCATCGCGTCCGCATCGACCGATTCATCGTGTGACGTGATGAGCGTATCGGCCCGAAAACGTTGGTGACAAGCCTTGCATTCGGTCAGCGGATCATTGAACCCGTCGACGTGTCCACTCGCCTTCCAGACCTCGCTATTCATCAGGATCGAACTATCGATTAAAACATTGTAAGCCGTTTCCTTCTGGAATTTTTTAATCCAGGCGTCCTTGATATTCTTTTTAAGAAGACTTCCTAAAGGACCGTAATCCCACGTATTGGCAAGGCCGCCGTAGAGTTCGCTTCCCTGGAAAATAAAACCGGTTGATTTCGCGTATTGAACGAGTTGGTCGAGCGTGATCATGTCTTCACATTCCCTTCTTCATGGTCTAAGCGCTTTAAGCGTGGTTTGGAGGTGGTACTGATAGTAAGCGAGGATGAACCCCCGAATCTGCGGCCATTCGACCTCATCGATCGCTTCGAGTTCGGCATAGGGCGTATAGTTGAGTTTCATCAGCGTAATCGTCTCCTTGATTCCGAGGTCCTCGTGTCCCTCGTCTTCTGCGTATACGATTCCGCCCCTTTCGATCATCAGACCCTTGACCCTTCTGCCGTCGCCCTTGAAACGAAGCGGATAACCGAGCGGTCTTAAAACTTTTAAAGCGAAACTCACGCTCGCTTCACGAATCCTGTCCGCCCTGAGGGCGGATAGGGCCTGATCGAAGATAAAGCGGTGTTCATAGAGGTCGACGACGAGCGTATCGATAATCGAGAGGATCAAAGATGCGTGCTTCGTCTTGACGTAATCGGCCTTAATCGCTTGAAAGTCGTCGAGCAGTTTCGCTTCACTCAAATGCATGAACGACTTCGGATAATCTTTAAACGACAGGTACGTCAAATATTGACTGATGATCCGGTTCGGATTTTCCATTTTCTGTGAACCCTTGGCTAAAAGCGTCTTCTTACCAACAGGCGTATAACAGAAGAGGAGGCGCGCACTTTCGAGATAGGGCTGAACCTTATAGATCAGACCTTCGCTCCTATTCGTCATAACCGAAAGCCCTCAAGTCGTTCGGACGATTCCGCCAATCCTTTTTCACCTTGACCCAAAGTTCTAAGTGAATGCGTTTGCCCAGAAGACGGTTGATTTCCTGGCGTGCTTCCGTCCCGATCCGTTTCATCTTTTCGCCTTCTTTTCCGATTAGAATCAGTTTTTGGGTCCTTCTCTCAACGATAATCAGAGCGGAAACGTCGAGCTGTTTCCGTTTTTCATCGACCTTGAGCGATTCGATGACGACCGCGACGGCGTGCGGAACTTCCTGTTCCGTGTAAAAGAGAATCTTTTCCCGGATCAATTCCGCCATGAAACGCTCATCGCTTTGATCGCTCTTTGTTTCCTTCGGATAAAAGAGTGGCCCTTCTAAGAGATGGGGATCGATCATCTCGAAGAGACGTTCGAGGTGCGTATGGTCCTTCGCGGAAAGAGGGATGACCCCGGCAAATTCGAAGGAACCGAGATACGAGAGAATGATCCGATCGATCGCGGTTCGATCTTTCAAGAGGTCGATCTTGTTAATGACGAGATAGACGGGCACGTCGATCTGGCGGAAATAGTCGATGACGTGTTCTTCCGCTCGTTTTTTGACGTCATCGACGACGAACAGAATGACGTCGACATCCATCAGACTCGATACGGCGACTTTGTCGATCCGCTTGTTCAAAAGGTCCTTGCCTTTATGCATGCCCGGCGTATCGACGAAGACATATTGTCGGTTCTCTTTCGTCAAAATGCCGTGAATGCGATGTCTCGTCGTCTGGGGCTTGTCGGATACGATCGTCACTTTTTGACCGATCAAGGCGTTCAGCAACGTGGACTTCCCGACATTCGGTCTTCCGACGATCGCGATGAAAGCGGACTTGTCACTCATGTTCGAGTTCGAATGCATAGGGCAAAAGCTCATCCGGATTCGTTTCTTTCGTTTCACCCTTCATGTTGGCAAGCGTAATCCGAGTCCCCTTCGGCAAGAGCTCGTGCATCACCTGGCGACAGGCGCCACATGGTGAGACGGGTTGTCGGTCATCGGCGATAATCGTCATCGAGACGATGTCCTCTTTTTTATATCCCTGGCTGTAAAGCGAGAAAAGCGCACTCCGCTCGGCACAATTCGATATGCCGATCGACGCGTTCTCAATGTTGGCACCGAGCACGTATGTGCCATCCTTCATAAGGATTGCCGCACCAACCTTGAACTTGGAATATGGCGCATAAGCCCGACTGCAGGCGAGCTTGGCCTGTTCGATGGATTTGTTCACTTCGTCATCCTTTCCAGTTTCGCTTTTTTCAATATGCGTTCCTGTTCCTGCTTCATGACTCGTTCGTCTTCTTCCCTGAGGTGATCGTAGCCCTGCAGATGCAAATATCCGTGGACCGCGAGAAACCCGACTTCTCGTTCAAAACTGTGACCATAATCCTTTGCCTGCCTGTTCGCCTGCTCGAGGTCGATGAAGACATCACCGAGTGACGTTTCATCGTCATCGTTCGGGAAACTCAGGACATCGGTGACGCGATCGATCGTCCGGAAATCGCGGTTGAGTCTGCGGATCTCCTCGTCATCGACGAAAATGATTTCAAACGAAGACGGATCCGCAACGGGCTTGAAGAGCTTCTTCATGAGCTTTTTGATTCGACCGTTTCTTTGTCCGGTCTGGTCATAGACATTAACTTTCATGTTTCTCGTACCGTTCCAAAATCCGTTGCACGAGCGGATGCCGGATCACATCGATCTTTCCGAAAGTGACAAATCCCACGTCTTCCATATCCTGAAGGATCGCGAGCACTTGCCTTAAAGCCGGCATACTCCCCCTTAGATCGGTCTGTGAGGGATCCCCGGTAATGACCATCTTTGAAGCGAACCCGAGACGCGTTAAAAACATTTTCATCTGCGCTTCCGTCGTATTCTGTGCCTCATCGAGGATGACAAAGGCATTCTCGAGCGTTCGTCCGCGCATATAGGCCAGAGGGGCGATCTCGATCACTTTTTTTTCCAAAAGCGCGTTCGTCGACTCGATGCCCATCATCTCATAGAGCGCATCATAAAGCGGAACGAGATAGGGATCGATCTTTTCTTTGAGGTCACCCGGCAAAAAGCCGAGGCTTTCGCCCGCTTCGACGACCGGTCGCGTTAGAATGAGCTTTTTCGTTTTATTGCTTTTCAATGCAGCAACCGCCATCGCCACGGCGAGATAGGTTTTTCCCGTCCCGGCCGGACCAACACCAAAGGTCAAGTCATAGTGACCGATGGCCTCGATATACCGCTTTTGATTGAATGTTTTCGGATAGATCGCTTTCCCGAAATCATTGATCAGAATGCGATTTCGATTTCGATAGAGTTCGAGCACGCCGTCGAGCTGATGGCGCTCGGCGAGTTTAATGACATACATGATGTCGCGCTCGGACAATTGGACCTTGCTTTCCGCGAGTTCGATCAGAACATGAAAAACAGCCTCCAAGAGCGAAAGCATCTCTTTCGGTGCATCGGTATGGATCTCGGAGCCCTGAATATCGACACGGCACCCGAGGTATTGTTTGAAAACCAACAGATTTCGATCCTGTACGCCGACGAGTCGTGCGATCGCCGGAGCGTGACTGATCGTGTGATTCAATTTCATTCGATCTCTCCTTGCTCGTACTCTCTTATTATACCACATGTTTTTTGCTTGTCTAAACCTTATATCCCCGTGAAAATGATAAAATTTGTCGTAAAAAAAGATAGAAAAGACCGGCATTTGCAAAAAATGTCCGACCTTACCTCTGAACGGTAAAAAAGCGCCCGAATTGGGCGCTCATCGTTATGCTATTTATTTTTGCTTCGTGCTGCGCGTTGTGCGATCTTTTTCTTAACACTCGGTTTCACGTAGAATTTCTTATCCTTCGCGTCTCTGAGGACTCCCGACTTGGAAACATCACGTTTAAAACGCCGTAGTGCATCTTCGATCGATTCTTTTTCTCGAACGACTGTTTTTGGCATGGTCTGCCCTCCTTTCGCGCTTGGATTTCGTGGTTGAAACGGATCTTTCATGACCGATCACATGGCCTGTGCTCGATCCGATAAAAAAGTGTTTCAAAGCGAAACACTTCGATTCTTTACGTTTTCTATCGTGGCAAATTGTTCGAAAGCACGACGGATACGACCAAAACGACAGCGACGACAACCGTCGCACGCATCAGGAATAGGTCAAAGCCCCGTGTTTTCTGATTCTTGAATAATTCCGATTTTTCACCGCTGAATGCGGACCCGATATCGTCCTGTGAGCTTTGCAGCATCACGAGTACGAGCAGCAGAGCACCGGCTGTAATTGCTATGTAGTCAACCCAAATCATATGCATCCTCCTAAAAACTCAATTCATTATAACAACTTTCCCGGTATTTGTCAATGATTAATCCTTGTTTAATCGAGCATTTTTCTGGTTATCTTATGATCATGTCTTAGTAGTTATCTTTTGACTTTGTCCTAAATGTCTTTAATGCTTGAATCTTTATGCTTGTGAATTTTGAGCGCACCACTTTGGATGACTTTAGATGATGCTAGAAGCATCAGTACAGAAGCGTTTCGTTTCCCAGTATACGGCAATCCGTTGGTGAACTGCACTGCTTCAATTCATCCAAGACGCACGTGACGTCTTCACCTTTGTTTAAGACGATCCACGAAAGCCGGTCGTCTTTTCATCGTCTCGATCAAACGGTCGACGAGTATCTGACGCTTCCCGTCCCCACAGCGTTTTCCATAGAGATCGAGATCACGCAGGACATCCTCGTACGCATCGATGGTTTTAGCATCATAAGCCCTTTTTTCGATGCCTCTAATAAAAAGCTCATCGATGGTTTCATCACACGCTTCACCGAGATAATCATGGAACCGGAAAATGCGCGTCGGATCGCCTTGACAATACGTGAGCATGCGCTCTTTCAAGTCCCTTTGGATCAGAATACCTTCATAGGCTGCGTCTATGCATCCTTCTTTTTCCATGTCATCCAAGAGTGAAAGGACGATACGTTCATGATCTTCTCGTGGGTGACAGGACATGAAATCCTCGAAGTATTCCAAGCGTCCATCCCTGAGGAATGCTTTAGACATTTTTAAGATTTGGGCGCGATCGCCTTTGATCTTGTGAACCTGATAGACATAATCGCGGAAACGCGCATCGTCGTATGCTTCCATACCCGTTTGTGCGAGTTTGAAAGCCTCATCCAACCGCTTTTGCGCGATCGCTTGCTCAATGGCGATCACGCGCATGTCCTCGTTATCTGCCCGTTTCGCAAAAAACATCCGCGCATCATCATCCGAGTCGTATGCAAGGATCAAGCGATACCTGATGACATCGATTCGCTCGCGTATGCCCGCCTTTTCTTCCGTTTCGACCTGATTTTCACCGCGGTCGAGGACACGTTCGAGTTTCGTGCGTCGTTGCTCATGACCTGCAAGCAAAACCGACAGTTCGAATAGACGGAATCCCCAGTCCTCGCCCTCATCGAGCGCACGAGTCGCATGATCGATCAAACGATCGATCAGTTCGTCCTTTTCGTCCTCATCCAAGGTTCCTGCGAGAACACGGGTAATCCCTTGATAAATATCTTTTTCATAGGCAGCAAGGGTATCCGGATTTTCCCCATAAGAGGCAATCATCCGCGTCAACTCAGCGGCCAACAGATAGACCGTAACCGCGGTTATCGGATCGTCATGACTTTTCATGCTCTTTAAAACCGTCCGGACACCGGAAAGCATGATCTCGACCTCGACGTCTTCCAAATACTCGTCTTCTTCGAACGCTTCCAAGTCTTCAAACCGTTCGATCATGATCTGTCGACACAGTTCGACCTCGTCTTCCCGGCTCATCGTCTTCGTATGCTCATAGAGCAACCGATTCCTAATCCCTTTGTCCTGTCCGGCCAGACCGATCAAAATCGAGACGAGTTCGGATGCTTTTTTCTCCGAAAGCACCCTTTTCAAGTTCTCGATTTTGAGAGCGGTTTGTTGTATATCCTCGAAACCATCATCCCGATAGATGATCAGAAGTTGATACAAAACGGCCGCTTCGTGCTTGCAGAGGTCTTTCTCCTCACAATCACAGGAAGTCCATTGGATCTTCGTATCCTCTTTCAGTTGAACCTGCACGGTAAAAACGTCACGTCCGAGCACTTTGGCCTCGAAATAGTCCTCATAGAGTTCGACTTCGGATACACGACCTTCTAGAAAAAAAATCTTGCCTTCCTTGAGAATATCGTCCTCGAAAAAGGATTCGAAATTGAAAAGATCCATCCGTTTCGCCATTGTCTCACCCATATTCGTTTCATGATACATCCATGATACTATGTTTGTTGCTATTTGTCGACTAGAATCGCTTCGAGATGATGGTGACAGCTCTGCATCGCGCATGCGATACATAAAAGCCACTCACTGATAGCCATAAAGACATGTTTTAAAACCAGTACACCTGCAGGTGACGCATGGTATAATGAATAGAAAAGGAGGCGGTCACCTTGAAGATCGAACGTATCGCTTTGGGAAACCTCAATAGCAACTGCTACATCCTGCATGAAAAAAATCGGGCTTTTATCATCGATCCCGGGTATGAAAACGATCGGGTCATACCCTTTTTGAACGACCATAACCTTGTCTTGGAAGGGATCTACATCACGCATGGCCACTTCGATCACACCGGCGGCATCCGCCAACTCAAGGATTATACGCAAACAACCGTCTACGCACCAAAAAAGGATGCGATCTGGTTCCAGAAAGACTCGAAATACAATCCTTTCGACGAAGACATTCCGGTAGACGTCTGGGTCGAAGAAGGCGATGAAATCGACGTTTTGGACCACACCTTCAAAGTCATCGCCACACCCGGTCATTCCGAAGGGGGAACGTCCCTCTATGCCCCTTCCCTGCTCTTTTCCGGAGATACCCTTTTCTACCAGAGCATCGGTCGCACCGACCTTCCCTTCGCCGACTCGAAAACGATCTATCACAGCATCAAAAAACTCTACGCATTACCGGACGATACCGTCGTCTACCCCGGCCATGGTCGGGAAACGACGATCAGGCACGAGAAAAACTCGAACCCCTTTGTCCGTGACCGGTAGTTCCCCTGACTCAAAATACATATCCTATAAAAGGAAAAAACCATGAACAAGAACACGGACATAACCATCCGACCCTATCGGTCAAGCGATTACGAAGGCGTTTCAACCATTCTGGTCGACTCATTCGCCGGCAAGTTCGAAAACCTCAGAAACTTGAATCCAGACTCGCTCAAATCCCTCCTGAAAGACGTCGGCTTCGTCTCGAACGAAGCCAATGAAGGATACTTGGTCGCGACAGCGAACAACGACGTTCTGGGCGTTCTCTCCCTCACCTGCGACAACCATAAAAAGAAAAAGACCAAACGGAACAAGTCACTCTTCCAACTCGTGAAAACCTACGGTTTCACAAACATCATCAGACTCTATGCCAGGATGATGATCTTGAACAACCCACCGGCGAAAAACGCCTGCTACATCGACCACATCGCCGTATCCGCACATGCCCGCGGACTCGGAATCGGCAAAGCGCTCATGGTTCAGGCTTCAAAAATCGCCGAAACGGATCCTTCCATCAACCGTCTGACTCTCCACGTGGCAAAAAACAACCCCGCTTTGAACCTCTACGAGCGCGAAGGTTTCGTCATCGTCAAGACATTCAGCAGTCGTCTGATGAAACGGATGTTCAACGAACGTGACTGGCTCTACATGGCATCCTACACGAGTGATTCCGCGAGAAACACGTATCAACCGAAGAGCACCTGGTATCTGGGATTTCTCGGGTTTTTGGTCCTG
>CAYUIK010000081.1:0-10737 GCA_964444805.1 uncultured Acholeplasmataceae bacterium
GCCCACGCCGCAGGCATCGACGGCTCGACCGACCGCTGGGCTTGGCTTTCGCTCTTCCACGCGCAGGGCGTCGTGCAGGCATGGATCTTTGGAATCGAGAAGCGTTTCGCCGGAAACAGCGGCATGGATCATCGGCTTTATCGCTTTTCCGACACTCATCATGCCTTTTCTGGCGCACGTATTCATCGAACGGTTCAAACCGCGTCAGATCTTTTTCCTGACACAATCCATGTTCGTCGTTTCGATGCTGTTCTTATTGTTTTTCGTCAGAAACGAATATCGGGCCTTCGCTTTTATTCTTTTTTACGGACTATTCGTGGCCCTTCAAGCCGTTACCATGAATGTGGTGTGGCCCCTTTATTTCGGTCGGAAATACTTAGGAAGCATCCGCGGTGCAGCGACCGTATTCATGGTTGTGGGCAGTGCCTTAGGCCCCTTGCCTTTCGGATTGAGTTTCGATCTATTCGGTTCGTTCAATCCCGCTTTAATCGTGATGATCGCGCTGACGATCGGAACGAACGTCATGGCGCTTTTTATCCACAAACCAGAAAAAAAAGCCCAGCGAAAGCCGGACTTCATCTGATTCAGGTGCGCAGACGGTTGTCGATGTCAAGGTTAATCTTCCCATCAAGTATTTCGATAATTCGGTCCGCTTTTTCGGCGATATGCCGGTCGTGGGTAATGATGATGAAAGTCGTGTGATACGTCTCGTTGATCGTCCGAAGCAAGTCATAGACGTCTTCGGTCGTATCGCTGTCCAAATTACCTGTCGGTTCGTCGGCGAGAATGATCTTCGGATTGTTGATCAGCGCTCGGGCGATCGCGACCCGTTGTTGTTGTCCCCCGGACATATTGATCGCGAGGTTGTTTTTGACCTTCGTTAAACCGACGATGTTCAAAAGTTCGTCCGCCCGGGCTAAAATATCCTTTGTAATCGGTTTCTTGGAAATGCGGTAGGGCATCAAAACGTTTTCAATCGCGGTGAACTCCGGCAACAGATAGTGAAATTGAAAGATAAAACCCAGACGTTCGTTACGCAGTGACGAACGTTCTTTTTCGCTCATGTCCGCCGTGTTGACCCGATCGATTAACACGTCACCGCTCGTCGCTCGGTCGAGCGTGCCCAGGATATTAAGAAGCGTACTTTTTCCGCTACCGGATTGACCGATGATCGAGTTAAAGGAACGTTCTTCAAAGGAAAGATCGAGATCGAAAAGGACTTGGGTCGGATTCGGGGTGTTTTCCCCATAGATCTTGTTGACTTTTTTGAGTTCGATGATTTTATCAGGCATTGCGTATCACCTCGATGACGGTCAGTTTGGACGATTTGATGGCGGGAGTCAACGATGCTAAGGTCGATGCGGCGAGCGCGATCATGGCTGAAAGTAAAATAAATCCGGCATCGATCGTGAGCGGTACGACGGGTGTGCCATCCGGGTTCAAAGCGAACGTCTGGAAGGCATAGGAGAGACCTAGGCCGAGCAGGACGCCGCCGATCGCACCAAAGATGCCGAGAATGAATCCTTCCCATAGGAAGACGAGCGATGCATCCCGATTTTGAATACCCATGGCCTTGAGAATGCCGATCTGTTTCGATTTTTGCATGACGGTGATGGCGAGGACCGAAGAAATACCAAGAACGACCGAAATAATGACGAAGATCTGAATCATTAAAGACGAGATGCTTTGTCCTTGCAGACCACTTAAGAGTTCCTGGTTTTCACTCATCCAGTTGGTCGTTACGAGATCGTCTTTTTGAAACTGATCATCGAGGACGCGGGCGAGCGTTTCCGCTTCGAAGACTTTTTGGATCTGCATTTCGATCGCTGTCGACTGATTCGGGATATCAAGAATATTTTGCAACGTTTGGATGGATCCGAGCCCCCAGGTTCTGTTGATCTGTTGAACGTTAAAATCAAAGGATCCGACGACCGTTAGCGAAACGCGATCGGTAAAAAGATCGAACTCGATGACCTCACCGATCGCGACGCCGAGTTCTTCCATTAAGGCGATTCCAAGGACGATCTCATCATCCGCTTCCGGTAAACGACTGTTTTCGGTAAGCTTTTCATCGAAGGCATAGATCGCATTCGCGCGACTGAAATCAAAACCACGCAAGAGCACTTCTTTCTTGGTCTCGTTTCTTTCCAGGATACCGCCAAGATCGATGACCGGCGAAGCGACCTCAAGGTTATCGACAGTCGTCTTGATCGTTTCAATTTTTCCTTCATAGTCATCGATCAACTCATTTTCTTCGGCATGCTGCAAGGTGATGTGCGAGGATTGGCCGATCGTCGTGTCGACCAAACCGTCTTGAAGTCCGGTAATGAGGGAACCGATGAAAACTTGGACGGATACGCCGACGGCGATACCAAGGATGATGATGAGCGTTTGTCTCTTGGCCGAAGATAGGAAGCGCCAGGCGATTTCGAGTGCGAGTCTCATGATGTCACCTTCTTTTTGAACGCCTTCAAGTCGTCGAGTGAATTGAGAAGATAATCATAGGTAAGGGATTCGGTCGCACCTTGCCGGAAAAACGCCCGTCCGCCGAGAATGATCCCGACATCAGGGAAGAAGCGACGGATTTCTTCGGTAATGCGTTTCGTAACGACGATGTTATACGTATTCGATACGCTCAAAGCAATAAAATCGGGTTCATAGGCGCGAAGGGCCGACATGATTTCATCTTTTGGCGTATTCGCACCGATATAGCGCGCATCAAAGCCTTGAAGCAACATCAGGTGCGCGTTCATGATCGCGCCGATTTCGTGGTACTCGAAAGCCGGGGTTAAAACGAGGATGGTCCGATCAACGTGTTCGACCGTTTGGAGGCGCTCGATGATGAAAAGATAACTGGTTTCAAGAATCGTACGGATGATCGACGTTCGGATGTGTTCTTTCCAAATGCATACCTCTTGATCGTCGATGTCGCATTCGAAGTTGGACAAAGTCGGTGCGAGCAGTTCCAAATACAGTTGTTCAAGGGTCAGTTTTTTTTGTTCGAGTAAATCGATGGCATAACGTACCGCCTGTTTCTTGTCTTCCTTTTTTAGAAAGCCGAGAAACGTTTTCATGTAAGTCTCTAGCATAGTGTGCTCCTTTCTAAATGAATCATACCACGATATCCATGATATCATGTGAGGAATAATTAAGCACGATTCGTGCTTTTTTTAGTAATGGATGTATACGCCGATAATGAGAAGAATGACCGTAATCAGAAGTGCAAGAACTTGTAAGCGCCAGGTGAACTTGAACCACTTCTGGTAGCTGACGGAAGCCATGGATAGACCGATTAGAAGGACACCGTTGGTCGGAAAGATGACGTTGGTATACCCATCACCGAAGATGAAGGCGAGAATCGCGAGTTCCCGACTGATTCCTA
Organism: uncultured Acholeplasmataceae bacterium; assembly: GCA_964444805.1. Classification (GTDB taxonomy): domain Bacteria; phylum Bacillota_I; class Bacilli_A; order Acholeplasmatales; family Acholeplasmataceae; genus RECG01. The sequence goes on from CAYUIK010000081.1 coordinate 3,383, forward strand.
GTAATGTGACGAGAGGAATGATGATCGGCATGATCAGGAAGGCTTTCGCGGATGCGGAACCGACGAAAAACTGAATGACGATCACTAAAAGGTAGATCCAAAGGATACCTTCGACCGTTGATCGGTCCATCAGCATCGTGGACAGATGATAGAGAATCGTATCCATGATCTGGCCTTCCGTAATGATGTGTTTGACGCTGACTGCAAAAAGGATGAGGATAAAGGCCGGAGCGACGCCGAGCATACCTTTGATAAAGGTACGGTAGGTGAAGCGCCAGTTTGCGGTGACGCGAAAACCGACAAGAAGTCCGCCAAAGAGAAAGATTACTGCCATAAGCGGGATTGCCGGGATGGAGATGTCGGTCGTCAGTTCGAGGATCCCGGTTGAAACGATACCAAAAAGCAGGACGAGAAAGAGGGTGACATAGGAGTTGAATATGCGCGTTTCGTTGGGAAATGGCAGTACTTGATTCAAGTCGAATTCCTTGACTTTGGTCGTATCCATCTCATACGTGAGCGACTTTTTCGGATCCTTTTCGATTCGTTTCGCATGGGCTACGAGAAAAGCCTGTAGTAGAACATACATCAGAATGAAGATGAAAAGACGGTAGAGCGCGCCGCTTAAAATCGGTGTGTTGGCAAGGTTCGAGGCGATTCCAATCGAAAAGGGGTTCGTGATCGCCGAGGCGAACCCAAAACCGGCAGCAAGCAGACACATGCCGAGTCCGGTAAGCGTATCCCAACCAAGCGATAGCGACAGAAGAATGAGAATCGGCAAGAGGGCAAGCGATTCTTCGAAGATGCCGAAGAAAGCGCCAAAAACCATAAAAAACAGGATGACAAGCCTGAGCAACGTATACTTTTTCGTCTTGTAGCGCAAGATCAGCCGTTTGATCATGATATGGATTCCGCCGGTTTTGTCCATGACCGAAAACGTTCCGCCGAGAATGATAAGGAACAAACCGATCATGAGAACAGGAAGTGCATCGCTCGTTAAAAGTACTTCGAAAGGGGCGAGAAGAACGCGGTAGATCGGATAGTTCTGATCATCAAGGTAAGAGAAGCTACCCTCGATGACAAGATCAGCATCATCACGCAAAAAAGTACCCGCCGGAATCCATCGCGTGAGTATGCCTGCTAGGATCATGAGAGAAAAGAGAATGAGCAGTACGCTCAGGAAAGCCCGTTTGTTGATGTTCAAGGCGTTTTGTTGATCGTTCATGAAAACCCCCTCGTTTTGACCTATTATAGCACGAATGACCTCGCTTAAGAAAGTACGAACGAAAAAAAACGCTTTGGACTTGCACCCGTACGACAAAACGTGTATAATGAAAATAAATTCAAGGATTGAGAAGAGTAACTCGACAAGTCTTTAGTGAGCGAGCCCATGGTGGTGGAAGATGGGTCTAATAGATCGTTGAGCGAATGGCCTCATGAGAAGCGAAGTGAACTTCGAGTAGCTTTTGCCGGTCGTCCCCGTTATCGGACAAAAATATGAAAGTCTTAGATGACGGAGTATTTTAAGGAGAGACTTTTGTCTCTTGAAATTGGGTGGCACCACGAGCTTTTCGTCCCATGTCGACGAAGGGCTTTTTTGTTACCCAAAACGAAACCATCTAAAGACGGAAAGGAAAAAAAGCATGGAATTTGGCAAGTATGGAGGACAATTCGTCCCCGGACCGATTTTAAAGGCGGTCAAGGAAGTTGAAGAGGCTTATCTGAAGTATCGAGAGGATCCGGATTTTTTAAGTGAGTTCCATCACTATCTACGGACCTATGCGAATCGACCGAGTTCGCTCTATTACGCGGACCGCATGACAAAAGATCTTGGGGGAGCGAAGATCTATTTGAAACGCGAAGACCTCAATCACACGGGAGCTCACAAGATCAACAATGTTTTAGGACAAGCGCTACTCGCTAAGCGCATGGGAAAGAAAAAACTGATCGCTGAAACAGGCGCCGGTCAGCACGGTGTCGCAACCGCGACCGCGGCAGCGCTGTTTGGGATGGAGTGCGAGATCCATATGGGTGCGATCGATGTCGTTAAACAAGCGGTAAACGTCTATCGCATGCGACTTCTCGGAGCGAAAGTAGTATCCGTTGAAGAAGGTCAGAAAACGCTTAAAGAAGCGGTTGATAGTGCACTCATGACGTGGAGTCAGGAGCTTGACACGACGTTTTATCTGATCGGATCGGCAGTTGGACCCCATCCCTATCCGATGATGGTTCGCGACTTTCAAAAGGTGATCGGGATCGAGATCAAGGAACAACTGAATACGCTCGAAAAACGATTGCCGGATGCAGTTGTTGCCTGTATCGGTGGCGGAAGTAACGCGATCGGTGCATTCTATGCCTTCATCAATGACGATTCGGTTCGCCTTATCGGTGCGGAAGCTGCCGGTAAAGGCATCGAAACGAAGGAACATGCCGCCACGATGGTTTGTGGAAAAGATGGCGTCATTCACGGGATGAAGACGCTCGTCGTGCTCGACGAGCACGATGAGATCGCCCCGGTCTATTCGATTTCGGCCGGCCTCGATTATCCCGGTGTCGGACCTGAGCATGCCGGATTAAAGGATTCGGGTAGAGCCGAATACGTCGCGATCACCGATCAGGAAGCGATCGACGCCTTTCGCTATCTGAGCCGGACGGAAGGTATCATTCCGGCGATTGAGAGCGCGCACGCGATCGCACAAGCCATGCGTATGGCACCAACGATGAATCCAGAACAAATCCTTGTCGTCAATCTTTCTGGACGCGGCGATAAGGACGTCAAGCAGATCGCCCGTTTCGAAGGAGAAGCACTCGTCGATTAAGTGTCTGTGGTAAAATGGTCGTGAAAGGAGTTCTTGCTCATGAAAAATCTCGTCGATCAAAACCATTCGATCGTTAACGTATCAAAGTCCATTTTGAAACACTACGGCTGTTATGATCAAGAGGATACGATCAAGGCACTCGATCGTTATTTAGATGACCGAAGCGAACATGTCATCTACATGTTGCTCGATGGTCTTGGCGTGAACGTACTTCGGCTTCATCTCGAGGAAACGTCGTTTTTGCGTCGTCATCTTCTAAGAACCGTTACGTCCGTTTTTCCGCCAACGACTGTCGCGGCAACCCATGCGGTCCTGGCGGCGAAGTCACCGATTGAAACCGGTTATCTCGGATGGATTCAGTATGATCCGCAGGAGGACCTCGACCTGCAAGTTTTCTTGAATACCGATTTCTATACGGGCAAAAAAGCTCTCAGAAACTATCGCGAGGAGATGCTGCCCTACACGAATGTGCTCGATCGGGTGAAAGCCAAGAATCCAGAGGTCGACACGTTCGAACTCTTTCCCGACTTCATGCCAGGCGGTTCAAAGACGTTTGGCGAACACTTGGACCGACTCGATCACAACATGCGAACCTACCAGAAAACGCTTCATTACGTGTATTGGACCGAACCGGATTTATCGCAACATGAAAAAGGCATCGGACATCCAAATGTCGGTAAAATCATTTGTGACCTCGATCATCAGCTCGAATTGTTCGCGGACGTCATGCCGGATCACGCAAGACTTATCGTCATTGCTGATCATGGTTTGATCGATGTCAAGCCCATCGCGCTCGATCAGGATGACGTGTTACTTAAGTATTTGCGTCGAAAACCGTCCCTTGAACCGAGGGCTACGAACTTCTTCGTCAAACCCGATTTTCTTAATGAATTTGCCGAACATTTCCTTCGGCAATATGGTACGTATTACGAGCTCTATTCTCGAGCAAGACTGCTCGACGAAAACATCTTTGGGTCCGGTAGACCGCATCAGACGATCCTCTCGACACTCGGCGACTTCGTTGCGATCGCGACGAAAGACCGCATGTTCACGCTTAAAGGTGGCACACCGTTTAAGGCACATCATGCCGGGATGACGTTGGATGAAATACTCGTCCCCCTAATTCTATATCAGACATGAAAAAAGCGACCCTGAGGGGTCGCTCTCTTTTTTTAGGAAAACTTGTCGAAGAAGATATTTTCTTCTTTCATCTTGTTATTCTTAAGGACATGGATGCAGGCATTGATCATGCCAGGGGATCCGCATAGATAGGCTTCACTTTCGCTTAAATCGCCGCAATGGCGATCCACGACATCCGTAATCAGACCGACGTCGCCTTGCCAGTCATCTTCCGGAAGAGGTTCGGATAGCGCCGGGATATATTCGAAATTGGGGAATTCCTCTGCGAGTTCGACGAACTCTTCCGTGTAATATAAGTCGCGCTTGGAACGTGCACCAAAGAAATACTTGACTTTCCGCGGCATGCCGCGATCTTTCAAATAGTAAAGAATCGAGCGAATCGGGGCTTTCCCGGATCCACCGGCAATACAGATCATGTCTCTGTTGGAATCCTCTTTTAAATAGAAACTGCCATAGGGACCCGTGAGCTTGATCTTATCGCCGACTTCAAGAGCCTTATGAACGAAGGTCGTCGCCTGGCCTTTGGGAACCATGCGGATGATACACTCGACGAAATGGGCGTGCTTCGGGTTCGAGGCGATCGAGTAAGCCCGAATCACGTCGATGCCCGGTACGGTAATCTGTGCGTATTGCCCGGGCTTGAAGTGGATCTCATTGGGTTCGATCATTTCGAAGCGAACGAGTTTCGTATCGTAAGTGAGATCTTCGATCTGGATGACTTTCGTCACGTATTCCTGGGCATTGAGGAGTTCTTTCGGAACTTCGATTTTCAGGTTTTCTCGGACTTTGACTTGACACGATAGCCGAATACCGCGCGCCTTTTCCTCTTCACTTAAAAACGGTTCCTCGGTCGGCTTGATTTCGCCTCCGCCTTCGATCAGGCGGAACTTGCAAAAACCGCATGTCGCCTTCCCACCACAGGCAGAAGGAATGAAAATCTTGTTTTGCGAGAGGGTGTTAAGCACCGTGTCATCACCGGATACCAGCAGTTTCGTATCATCATTGATCGTAATCGTCTTATCACCGCCGCCACCGAGAAGCTTGTCAGCAAGAATCAAAAGGAACGTAATGGTTAACAAAACACCGATTAAGACGATCGGTACATAGATGTTGATCGTGGCGTAGACATTAAGAAATTGTTCCATCATCACACCCCCAGAAAGCTCAAACCGGTAAAACCGATAAAAGCGAGTGCGAGGATACCGAGAATGATAAAGGCGATGCCCTTACCCGCAAGACCTCGGGGAACATTGCTTTTTTGATCCATCTTTTCCCGAATACCGGCCAAAAGGACGATCGCAAGCATCCAACCGACGGCAGAACCGAAGGAGAAGACAGCCGTTTCGGCGAACGTATAGTCACGATTGACAAAGAACAGAGAAACGGCGAGCACGACGCAGTTAACCGTGATCAGGGGCAGAAAAATACCGAAGGCATTGTAGAGTTTCGGAATGAACTTTTCTAAAAACATTTCGAGAAACTGGACGGTTGCTGCGATGGTAATGATGAAGACGAGAAGGTTGAGATTTTCGGTTCCCGTGCGTTTTAGCAATTGATAGATGGGATAATTGATAATTGCCGTAATCGTTACGACAAAGACAACGGCGAGACCCATACCCCTCGCATTTTTGACATTGGTCGAGATCGCGATGAGTGGACACATGCCGAGAATGAATGTCAAGGCGATATTGTTGCTCAGAATCGAGTTGATAAAGAGTTCGACAAGATTAGACATGGTTTACCTCCTTTTTGGTTAACGTACTCATGTGGTTTGCTCCGTCTCATAGTAATGCGAGAGCTCGCGGAACAACCAGATGAACAGGCCTAAAACGAAGAAACCGCCGGGTGCCATGGCCATGACGACCCAGTTCGTAAACGAATCGGGCATGATCCGTACGTCGAGGATCGTTCCAAAGGCGAGAAGTTCTCGGACGATAGCGACCGAGACGAGCACGTACATGTACCCGAATCCACTAGCAAGCCCGTCGATCAAGGAGTAACGCACGGGATTCTTCACGGCAAACGCTTCGGCACGACCCATGACGATACAGTTCGTGATAATCAGACCGACGTAAGCGCCGAGTGCTTTCGCAATCAGGGGAAAGTATGCCTGCAAGAACATCTGAACCATGATGACGAAACTCGAAATGACGACCATGTAGGTGACCATTCGGAGTTTGGAGGGGATGAAGTTTCGCATGAGCGAGATCGTCATTGAGCTCGCCATGATGACGAACGTGACACCCAAACCCATGGCGATCGCGTTGTCGACACGATTCGTTACGGCGAGGGCCGAACAGATTCCGAGAACGGCGATGACGATCGGGTTGTTCTTTTGGAGACCATCTTTCGATATATTGTACCATTTGGTATATTTAAGTCTGATCAGTTTCATCTTTCATCCTCCCTCTCTAGTCGATCCAGGCGTCGCGATGACGCCCGTAGTTTTGATTTAGTATCGTCTCAAACGCTTCCGACGTCCGTGTCGCTCCGGAAATGGTGTCAACTTCGTTGTCGTCGTTTTCCGCCGAATCCTTGCGGATGACGATCTCGGGATAGATCCGTTTGCCGCTAAAACTGTTCAAATAGGCTTCTTCCGTAATTCGTCCACCTAGACCGGGTGTTTCTTCCTGTTCGAAGATCGCGACGGACTGAATCGTCTCAAAGTCCGCCTCAAGTGTCAGCATACCGGTAATCGGTCCCCATACGCCACCACCTTCGAATTCGAAACTGATCGCGTCGGTTTCACGATCACGATAGAAGATGAGACCGTCTTTCTCAATGATTTCGACCGACTGGTCGAAAATGTCGTTGACCTCATTGAGCGTATAATCGATTCCATAGGCATCGAGTAGCGTAGATTTGAGTTCGACTTCTTCATTTGCTTGGATGCGGTCGGCGGTCAAATAGTCCATGCCCACGAGTACTGCAGCGGTGAAAATGCCGAGAATGAGTATGAAGACGACCATCTGGGTATATTTGTTGTTCATGCGGTTACCTCCTCAATTTGAGGTGTCGGTTGTTCCCGGTAATCGATTAGCGGGACGAGTGCATTCATGATAATGATGCTGAAGGTAATGCCTTCGGGAAACGCAGCGAAGTTACGGATTATGATCGTAAAGACGCCGAGTCCGATTCCATAGACTATTTTCCCTTTCGGAGTGACGGGCGCCGTTACCGGGTCGGTCGCAACAAAGAAAGCACCGAACATAAGACCACCGACGAACAAGGTTAGTATCGGGTCTTGAAACGAACTCGGGTCGATCAGGTTGCCAAAGAAACCGATGAAAAGGACACTGCCAAGATAGGAAAGCGGAATACGCCAATCCGCGATCTTAAGAAACACGAGGGCGAGACCCAATACGATGACACCGAGGCGGAATGTCTCACCGATCGTGC
>CAYUIK010000082.1:0-5948 GCA_964444805.1 uncultured Acholeplasmataceae bacterium
GAACGACTCGCTTACGAGTCGTTTTTTTCTTCTTCAACATCGGCGTAAATATAATCGATCGAGCTCACATATTCGACCAGCGGGAGCGGTTCATGTAACGCTTTGAGCTGCTCATAGGGGTCGACTAGGCCTTCGAAGATCCAGAAGTGCCCGATATGCACGTTTTCTTTGTCGGCAAGAAATGACGCATGATCCTTTAAGTTCAAGGTGTGTTCGCTCCGTTTGATCAGGTAAACGCTGAGCTTTTCCGGTATGCTTTTCCCGCTACCTTCCCGGATCTGATCGAGCAGTTTATACGCTTTTGCTACGTCCTTTTTGAAATAGTGATAGGACGCGAGCGCATGGGCGGTTTCGATTCCCTGTTCGTTACGCAGATAAGGACGAATGCTTCGTTTCAGTATTTTTTGATCGATCGCTTCATCGGGTTTTTGATCCTCATACATGACGCCTTCGAGATAGGAATTGATGAGTAGCGCATGAAAGACCGAATAATCGAGTTTTGTCGCGCTTAGTTCACGCTTGATCTTGGAAAACAGGAAATCTTGCCCTTCCTCCTGTTCATGCAGGGAGAACATCATGTACTGATTGATCTCGATCAACTGGAAGAGCGTGTCCTTCTTCATGTTTCGGTAAGCGATAAAATCACCGAAGAACACGTTGGTCGACAAAAAGAACGTATACGTATACAAGCCGCTTAAAAGCAAGGTGAAGAGCGTGACATAGACCATCGTTCCCAGCCAAAACGGATCGACAGAAACGACGAGCATGACCAAAAAGACGATGAGAGTCGAGACGGCAAAGACAATGGTTACGATCGGTGCTGCCAGCAAGGCTTTGGAAAAGCGCTTCACTGTTTTCTGATAGACCGCTTCATCCGTGATCGGTTCGAGATCGGGGACGACGAGGCCACCGAAAAGAATCCAGAGTTTGGGACGAATCGTGAAACGCCAACCCTGTTTTGTCCGGTAAAAAACGAAAATGGTCAAATAGATCGCCCGGAGTTTGATTCCTTGCACCTTGAAAGCGAAAAAGTGGCCGAGTTCATGCAGGGTCAGGGTAACATAGAAAACCAGGATCAAAAGAAAAAGAACACCAAAGAAGGAATATCCCTGAAGCCCGGCTGCGATCTTTGCGGTATATCCTTGGTAGACCGAAAAAGCCATAAAAAAACCGATTAAAAGTGAAAGTGAAATGAATCGAATGACTTTGATGAATGTTTTCATGCATCCTCCCGTTTGCTATTATAGCATACCTCGATGTGGGAAAAAACACAGAGGGAACACTTGACAACCATTTTGAAATTTGCTATTATATATGAGCACGAACATGTGGGCGTCGTATAACGGTTATTACACGTGCTTGCCAAGCATGAAATGGGGGTTCGATTCTCCTCGCCCGCTCCACTTAATTACGTATCGCACGTTTTCGTGCTGAACCGGGACAAATGTCCCGGTTTTTTTATTCGATCTTGGGATTGTCCTCATGATAGGCGATTTTGATTTCGAGAAATCGTTCGATTTCATGGATGATCTGATAGAGCATCGCTCGCGTTTCGAACTCGGATCGCGTTTTCGGCAGATCACTTTTTCGATAGTCGTTTTTCATATGCTCGAGATCCTTTCGTGCTGGACTGGCCTGATCGGTCGTACCGATCAGGCCGATCATGTTCTCGATGAAATCGGCGATCTGTTCGGTATGAACATGTTCTTCTTCGATACGTTGGGCATGATCATACATGCTGTTGACCGTTTTGATCTGGTCCTTGCGCATGGAAAGATAATTGAGATATCGGTGATCGTTGGCGAAAAGAATGTCTTTGTCGACGAGTTTCGCTTCATCCATCATGCGCTTCATCCGCTGATTGATCAACTGGTAGTGCGTCCGAAACTCATCCGCCATTTCGCCCCGACGAAGAGCCAAAACGAGGACATAGAGATGATCTTTAAGAAGGGCGTCGAAACGCGTGACGAAACGTTTCATTTCCTTTTCGGAAAACGATGGATAAAACATGTTGAAGGGGAGTGAGACGCCGAGTGCGACACCGATCAGTGCGAACTCATTGACGATTAAAGCCCCGGAAAATGCCCCTTCCGCGAGCAAGTGCGTCATGAGGACGAGCGACGGAACGAGTCCGGCGGACATACCTAGAGCCCACGATAAGTAAGCGAAGAGAAAAACGAGAACACTGAAGACAGTAAAAGAATAACCAAAAACAACAAAAAAGAGCGTTGCCAAGGCAATCCCGAGGGTTGCATTCGCGAGACGCAAAAAGGCCAGACGAACCGAGTCGCGTTTCGTCAGATGCACCGAAAGAAGTGCGAGCAGGCCGGCCGTGATCCAATAGTCCAGATTGAGAAGACGAGCGATCAAACTCGCCAAGAGGGCGACAAGCCCCATCTTGATCGCCGTATTTAAAACTCTCATCGTTTCTCCTTATTCTTTAACATGCGCTTGTACTGCTCGTAAAAGTGCCGGACTTCCGTCTCGGCGAAAGGCTCTTCTTTCTGTTGGATCCGACGGATCAAATCCTTGATCTGACTCTCGATGATCGCCTTGATTTCCGCCGGATAGGACATCTGGCGCGCGTGCAGTTCATATTCATGCTGATCCAACACGCGATAGGTGCCATTCGGATAGACCTTGACATCGAGGTCATAATCGATATACTTGATCGCTTCCCCATCGTAGAGATAGGGACTTGAAAGGTTGCAGTAATAGTAGATACCGTCGGGTTTGAGCATGCCGATGATGTTGAACCACAAGTCATTGTAAAAGTAACAGATGGCGGGTTCTTTCGTATTCCAGCTTCTACCATTGTTTTCGATGACATGCGTTCTGTTATTCGCCGTAACGAGGACGTGTTCGTCTTGATAGAGTACGATCGCCTTTTTCCAGATGCGATGGAGCCGCTGGTTATGCTTGTAACTGTGAATAGGTACGTTCATGCCGATTGATAATTTCATGCGAATCACCTCAAATGATGACTCCATTATAACATGATTTTGCGAAAAAGAGCGTCCTCGTGCCTATGCTTTACCGGATGATTTCTCCGGAATCGATGCGGTAGATAAACCCTTTTTCGCTTCCATCGACGCGATACCTGATCGCGATCTCATTCCCATGCGATTCGACTTTTATATCGGTCGCCTTCAGGCTCGCTTTGGCTTCTTTCAGTATGCGCAACTGCTTTTGATCGAGTGCCTTGATGCGGTCGCTCGATAAAAAGAGACTGCCGAAGATGGCATTGATGAGGGTGAGCGACTCCCTTTGTTTTCCGGATAGCTTGTTTTCATCATTTCTTAAGACGTAGACGTCCGGATCATTATAAAAGACGTGCCCGTCGAGTTCACGACGATAGATCGTGTTGAGTATCGTCTGCTTCGTCGAAATGCGTTCGCGATGCAGGAACCGCATATAGAAGACATCATCGAAACGAAGTGACACGTCAGGCCCGATTCGGGCATAGTCGACGAGCCCGAACCCACTGGCAAGCGGCATACCGCAGCCAAGAATATAGGCGTCATCGAGCGCTTCCCGCACGCATTTCATGCTTTCATACATGATTTCGGCCCGGGTTTGATCCGGTTTCGACTTCAGGGCGGCGGCATAGAGAAAATCCAGTTTGAAAAACTTGAAGCGATAGGTTTCAACCATATGACGTAAAACCTCTGTAACATGGTCTTTGACGTCGCTTCTGGTCATATCGAGTGCATAGAAACCGCTCCAGTTCGAACCGGCCATGACGGGGTTCCCCGCGTCGTCTTTGAGTAAAAAATGTTTCTTCTCGCGGAAGAGCTTGCTTTTCTTTTCACAGACGAAAGGAGCCAACCAGATGCCTGGCATCAAACCTTTTTTCTCGATTTCCGCGACGATCGGCAATAGTCCGTCCTCAAACTTCGTTTCATCGATATCGAGCCAGTCGCCGATCGCCGTTTGATAGCCGTCATCGATTTGAAAGAGCACGTCATCCGCACCAATGTCTCGAAGATCGGCCATGAGTTTCTCATGATCGATGTTCTGTTCATGACGGTACCAGGACGTATATCCGGTTAAAATCGGTCTTTTGCCGATCTTGGGCAGTTTGTCGAGATACGCAGCAAACACCTCGTCATGCGTTCCTCGCACGCGCACAAAATCGAACACTTTGAAAGGTCGGTCGATCGTTCGCTTGTTGACGTCGCTTTTCAGACTCAGTTTTTTGTTCTTGAGATCATAATAGATGACGAGATAAGCCCGCATGTCATTGAGTGAACCGATCAGTTCGTAGTCGGAATCGATCCGATAAGCATAGGTATATCCGTGCAACAGTTTTTTCCGATACGTCGTAAAATGCGTATCACCATACTTGTCGAGTTGAAAACGATCGGTAATTAGACGGGGCACGTGATCGATTCCCCGCATGCGATCCTTGGGAGAAAGGAGTTTCGTATCCGTCCATGACTGATACCCGTTGGGCATAAAACGCGTCTTTTCATCATACGAAAGGTCTTCGCTAAGTGACGCCGAAACGAGTGTGATCGGCTTGTTCGGTTTAATCGTAACGGTTTCGATTTTCCCGTGTGCTTCCTTTGTGCTAACGCGTTCGATTGTGATGTCTCGATTGGACTGACTCGTACGGATCAATTGCTCGTCGATCCGGTATTCGATGACTAATTTCATCCTTCGATCACATCGCTTTCTCTAATCCTTTCGAGCACCTTCTTCTCGTCATAGAAGGTTAGAACAGCAGCGCCGGCAAGCGAGAAAGCGATGGCGAGCATGAGCGCGATCCGGTATCCGAGTCCGACATCCGTACGAATCGTCGCGACGGAGGTGAAAAGAAGGAGTGAAAGCGATTGTCCGAGTTTGAATGCGAACGTACGCGCGGCAAAAAACATGCCTTCTCTGTTTTCCTTGCTAACAACACTTTCGTATTGGGCGATATCGGCGATGATCGCTTGGGGAAGAATACCCAGGATCGCCATCGGCATCGCCGCAAGGATGGCAATGATAAAGCCGTATGCCTGATTCGGTATCGGTGTCAGCCCGGCGAATGCCGCGACGACAAAAGCGCCGGCAAACATGATGAAGGCGGATACGACCATGCGCTTCTTCCCGATCTTCTTGCTGATGACATTGACCGGGAAATAAAAGAGAAACGACGTCATCGTCATAACGATGAAAAGCAGGGAAATCATCGATTCCTCGAGTTTCAAGAGACTGACGATGAAAAACGGCAAACCGATCTGAAAGAGCGTCAAGGCGATCCAGTAAAGGATATCGGAAATGACAAAAATCCGAAAATTTCTATTTTTAAATGTTTTCAACAAGGACTCGAACGCTTTCGATTCACTCGGTATATAGCTGACATAGTCCTTTTCTTTGATGATGAACGTCGGAATCAGCATGAACAGAAGGGCGAGCAGGGAAAGACCCAAAAACGTCATCCGAATCGCGGTCATACGCTCCATACCGTTCGATATCAACGTATCCCAAATAAAGGGGGCACCGTAGGCGAGTGCTGTTCCGAGAATGAAGGTGACCGAGATGAAGGTCGAGATGTTGATCTTGTCGTTCTGGTTTTTCCCAAGTTCGGGAATGAGCGCATTGTAGGGCGTACAATAAAGTGTCATGAAAAAATAGAACGCGATGACCGATACGAAGAGCCAGGCATTATTGGCCCATCCGATCGAACTCGCGGGCGAAACGAATACCATGACCGTGAAAAAAGCGAAAGGGATAGCAGCAATCCGCATGAAGGGAATCCGTCTTCCTTTCGGATTTCGACTGCGATCCGATGCACTCGCGATGAGCGGATCGGTAAAAGCATCGAAGATCCGTCCAAAAGCGGTAATCACTCCGGTAATCGTGAAGAGCCCCAAAATAACCGTACCTTGCGAGACATAGATTTTATGTCCGAGGTCGATCAACTCGTTGTCGACCTGATAGAAATAAACGAGCCAATTCGT